>NZ_AAEW02000003.1 GCF_000167355.1 Desulfuromonas acetoxidans DSM 684 | reverse complement strand
CCCGGAGGAATATATGATTTCGCGGCCCATAATATTTTGTTTCACTACCAAAATGTTGTTTTAAAGCAAGGTTAACAAGGCGTTTGGTGTGTCCCCAACTTACCCTTGTTAGAGGAGGGACCGGTTTAGACTTGTTACTTTTTAGGAACCCTTTGTCCAAGTGTTTGGGGCCATTCCCCTGGGCCGGGGTTCAAAATTGGGGTGTGGGGCCCCTGGAGAAGAATCCAAACCGTTGGTTTCGATGAGGGGGGACAAACCCGATCAATGGCCAAAAAAATTAGAGGGGGTGGTATCCAGGTGGTGACGGATGTGAGTCGGGATAATGCCGCTGCCCTGCTGCGCACGTATCAAGCGCAGCAAGGGGGTGATTTTTTAAATTTACCGTTTACATTCGTGAGCATGCTTTTCTAAACTTGTGGGATCATTTTTTCAACATATGACGACAGGAGGAAAATATGGCCGTCGTTCAAATCAGTTGTACACCGCTTGGTGAAGGTAGCGGAGGGTTGTCCAAATTTGTTGCCGGTTGTCTGCAACTGGTCAAAGAATCGGGTTTGAACTATCAGTTGACGCCGATGGGCACCATACTCGAAGGGGAACTGGACGAAATTTTTGCTCTGGTGCGCAAGATGCACGAATCGCCATTTAATGCCGGTGCACATCGCGTGTCGACGTTGATCAAGATCGATGATCGCCGTGATCGTGAACATACCATGGAACGCAAGATGCGTTCAGTGGAAGAGCAACTGGTTGAATAACCTGCTATGATTACAAAAAAAGGTTTAGCACGATGTTGAAATCCTCTTATCCTGGGGCTTTTCAACCCCGCGAGTTTTAAAAGCGATTTGTGCCTTGTTGACAAAATCTGGCTCTTAAAAATCCGTCCTAGATTTTTGTCGCTCGTTCATGGGTTCCACGCGCTGTTTTTCAACAGTCTGTTAAAGACTTTTTTCTTGACAGTAATCACAGTGATTTGATATCACTAGCGGGCCTTGACGCAAGGAGCATTTTTTTGACGTCACGGCCCCGTCGCCAAGTGGTAAGGCAGAGGCCTGCAAAGCCTTTATCCCCAGTTCGAATCTGGGCGGGGCCTCCAAATATTGAGCCAGCCTGTTTGTCAGGCTGGCTTTTTTCATTTCAGGAGTTTGCCATGACATTCTGGGCCCCACAGGTTCTCGTTGGATTCGCTGTCCTCGGTATCTGTGCCGGATGTCTGTCAGGGCTTCTCGGCATCGGTGGTGGCGTCATCTTGGTGCCGTTGTTCTTATGGTGTTTTCACCTTGTCGGGGTTCATCCCGATGTGCTGGTCCATTGTGCTTTTGCCACTAGCCTGGCCATTATTATTCCAACCTCCATCAGCAATACTTTGGGACACAATGCTCAAGGTCATGTCGATTTTCATCAGGTGGTCTTTCTGGCGGTGGGATCTGCTTTGGGAGCCCTGGTTGGTGCCTGGGGCGCTTCCATGCTTAGTGGCCCGATTTTAAGGGTCTTGTTCGGGGTGATGCAATTGACCGTGGCGGCAAAACTGGTGTTCGGCGGTATGTCTCCGTCCGAAAAAGCACTGATTGATCGCCCGATTTCACTGCTGGTTGTCGGTGGCATCAGTGGCGCGTTTTCAGCTTTTTTCGGTATTGGCGGCGGCGTTATTGCCGTACCGTTGATGGTCCTGTTTTTAAGCTTTCCCATCCATCTCGCCGTTGGTAACTCCAGCGCCCTGATAGTTGTCTCCTCTTTAACGGGAACTCTGGCCTACATTTATAATGGTTGGCAGATCTCTCATCTTCCTCATGGGGCGGTGGGGTTTGTTGTTCTCCCTGTCGTGCTTCTTGTGCTGCCGTTCTCTCTGATCGGATCACGAATCGGCGTCCGACTTGCTGGTGCTTTTTCCCATGCTAAACTGGTTAAGGTATTTGCAGTGCTTTTGGTTGTTGTCGCCATTCGAATCATGTCGACTGCCTTATAGCAGCGTTTTGAAAAAAGCCCCATTCGTCAATGTTTCGATGACGCAAGGCGCAAATGTGGTTCTCGTCTTGCTCATAACGATCAAGGAGTAACAAGGTCGTTCTTCAACCGTCATGGCATCTCGCCGGACGCCGTTAATCGCTCATGACATCGGGTGCGTTGATGGGAGGAAAATATGATTCGCCAGCCAGCTGTTTCCGGTCAATTTTACACTGATGATCCCTATGAATTAAGGCAACAGGTCGAGCTGTTTCTGACAACGGATCAGCCAGGAAAGCCTGCCTATGGTGTGATGATGCCCCATGCCGGTTATATGTATTCGGGGGCGATTGCCGGCGAAACCCTGGCTGGAGTGGATGTGCCGGACACTGTTCTGTTATTGGGGCCGAATCATCGCGGCATTGGTCATCCTTGTGCACTTTACTCTCAGGGAAGTTGGAAAACACCTCTGGGCGAGGTGCCGATTGCTGAAACCATGGCTCAGCGCCTGCTTGATGCCGTGCCCCATTTGACGGGGGAGATGCAGAGTCATCAGGGTGAACATTCTCTTGAAGTTTTGTTGCCGTTTTTGCAGGTGAAAAATCCTAATCTATCCATTATCCCTCTCATGCTCGGGCCGCTGTCCTTTTCGATCCTTCAGCAACTCGGCGCAGGCATCGGCGCGGTTCTCAAAGAGGATGGGGGGAGGGTGTTGATCGTTGCCAGCTCCGATATGACCCATTATGAACCTTCGAGTGTGGCACGTAAAAAAGACCAACTGGCACTCGATGCCCTGTTGCAACTTGATGCTGAGGCCCTCTACCACCAGGTAAAGAGCGAACGTATCACCATGTGCGGCGTTTGTGCTGCGGTGTTGATGGTGGAGATTTGTCAAGCTCTCGGAGCCCACCATGCCCGTCTGATCCGTTACGGTGATTCCGGTGATGTCAGCGGTGATCATTCCGCCGTCGTCGGCTATGCCGGTGTTGTGGTCGATTGACAGCCTGCCATTGATAAATCCCTTGTTTCCCTCCGATGGTTGCAGTATAAAACCAAGGTCGCAATGACCTTTCTTTTTTAATCCATCAGGAGTTTCCCATGTCTGATCTACGTGTCCGTTTTGCCCCGAGTCCTACCGGCTATCTGCATATCGGTGGTGCCCGTACCGCACTGTTCAATTATCTTCTTGCCCGTAAAGAGGGCGGTACGTTTATTTTGCGTATCGAGGATACCGATGTGGAACGTTCGACTCAGGAGTCAGTGGACGCCATTCTTCAGGCGATGGATTGGCTCGGGTTGTCCTATGATGAGGGGCCTTTTTATCAGACCGAACGTTTTGATCTGTACAAAGCTAAAATCCAGCAACTGCTTGATGAGGGCAAGGCCTATAAATGCTATTGCTCCCAAGAAGATCTTGATGCCAAACGCGAGGCAGCCATGGCTCGCGGCGATAAACCGCAATACGACGGCACCTGTCGCGCTCTTGAACCTCGTGATGATGATACACCCTACGTCATCCGTTTTAAATCCAAAGAAGCCGGTGTTACCAGCTTCAATGACCGGATTAAAGGAACGATCAGTTTCAATAACGAAGAACTGGATGACATGATCATTCAACGTACCGATGGCACCCCGACCTACAATTTTGTCGTAGTCGTTGATGATGCCGAGATGGGGTTGACCCTGGTCGTGCGTGGAGACGACCATGTCAACAACACCCCCCGCCAGATTCAGATTTATGAAGCGCTGGGTTATGCGGTCCCGGAATTTGCCCATGTGCCGATGATTCTCGGTTCCGATAAAAAGCGCCTGTCTAAACGGCATGGGGCGACTTCAGTCATGGCGTATCGTGACATGGGGTATCTTCCTGAAGCGATGGTCAATTATCTGGTGCGCCTTGGTTGGTCGTTCGGTGATGAAGAAATTTTCTCTATGGATGATCTGGTTGAGAAGTTCAGTCTTGAAAATGTCGGTCGCTCTGCCGGGGTGTTTAACCCTGAAAAACTGTTGTGGCTTAACGAGCATTATATCAAGACCGGAGCCCCGCAACGTCTTGGCGAACTGCTTGGTGAATACTTGACGACCCTTGGTTACCCGCCTGTTGACGGAATCGATTTGGCGGAAGTGGTCAAAACTTTGCAGGACCGCAGTAAAACCATGGTAGAGATGGCGGAAAAAGCGGTTTTCTATGTCACGGATTCCGTTGAATTCGATGAATCCGCCGCCGAGAAATTTTTGACTGCGGATCAAAAGCCGGTTTTTCAAGCGCTGGCAGATGCATTTGGGCAGTGTGAATTTACACCTGAGGGTGTTGAAGCGGCATTTAAAGGGGTGCTGAAAGAGACCGGGCTCAAGTTTGGAAAAGTTGGTCAACCGACCCGTGTTGCCTTGTCCGGTGGCACCAGCGCTCCGGGCATCTTCGAGGTGATTCTGGTTCTTGGCCGTGAGCGCACCCTGCAACGCCTTAACGGAGCCATTGCTCGGATTGGCTAGAATGCCTTGTGCTGATAAACAATAAAGGCCACAACGTCATGTTGTGGCCTTTTTGATTCAGTCTGTTGAGGATCAGTTCTCCGTGAGAAAGTGTGCCTCGTAAAGGTCTTCCAGTTTCTGCAGATTGAGGCTTTCATCGTTGGCCAGTTGCTGAAAGATTGGCGCCATTGGCGCGCCTGTACAGCCTTTAGCCAGTTTGTCGTAGAATTCGAGATTGTTTTTTTTCAAATGAATCACATAGGCCAGAGCCTGACGAGAGTCGGCTTCTGCGTTGAGCTCCTGCTGTTTAAGTAGGTCATCCAGATGCATCAGGGGCATCGTTTCCTGCAGATGCTCATCAGGGTCGATTCCTCCTTCGATCAATGCTTTTTCCAGGCGCTGCTTGTGGTCGATCTCCTCCAGAGCAGCATCTTTGAGAATCATCCCGGCAGAGCGGTCCTTGACGGTTCTGATGGCTTGCAGAAAGGCCCGGAAGCAACGCTGTTCCATGGTAAGCGCCATTTCCAATGCTGTTTCGAATGTATAGCAAACTCCCTGTTGTTCTGTCATGGCGTACCTCCTTGTTTTAGTGGGCCAACGTTATTCCCTGGTGCCCCGTGTGGTTCGTTCTCTTGTTTCTTTGCGGCCGTTTTTCCCGTTGTCAATGGTGTGCGTTGTCAGAATGTCTTGACCGCAGCAAAACGGACTCAAAAATGATACAAGAAACTGAGCCGCCGGGACTCTATTTAAAAATTAACAGCTTGTTATGACCTGTCAATTTAACGGACAGGGGAAAGGGTGAGATGATCGGTTTTCATGATGACGATTGCCGTCCGGTGTACAGCAGCGAAAAAGGGCGATTGTGCCCTCAGTGTGGTGAGGCGATCAAACAGTGTCGTTGTCAGGCGGCCCCTGTTGCACCTGGTGATGGCATTGTACGAATCAGTTTTGAAACAAAAGGGCGCAAAGGGAAAGGCGTGACTGTGATTCGAGGCATTCCGCTGGCAGGTGCTGACTTGAAAGGTTTTGTCAAAACATTGAAAAAACAGTGCGGTAGTGGTGGGGCGGTCAAACAGGAGTCCGTCGAAATTCAGGGCGACCATCGCTCAAAGCTGCTGCCCTATTTGCAGAAGCAGGGCTGGAAAGTCAAGTTGAGTGGTGGCTAGTTTCCTATATGGTTGGTTCCGTCGTCCAATTCTGGCCTTTTTTGCCGCTGACGCTGTTCTGCTTTCTTGGCTTGGTATATATTTGGCTTCCTCTAATACTCAAGAGAGGGTTTTTAGCCCCACCTTTAGATGGGGCTAATGGATTGGTTTGGGGGATTTCCCCCATCACAAAAGTTGATCAAAAAAAATGCCGTATACACCTCAGTGAAGTTTCTCTTATGGGGGCAGTAGTGTTTCTTGGGGTTTGCTGACAAACGCCTGTTGAAATTCTTATAGGCCAAAGAATTGGTATCCATCTTGCTCTTTAGTTCTTTGTCTCATGAGCGCCAGCGAGTGCGTGTTATGACCATGAGCCATCAAATGTAAATGGATTCCATTTTAAGATGTGAGGCCTCCCTGCTTTATGAGATTGAATCTTAAATCGCGCTTGTTGCTGACCTACGCAGGCTTTGTTCTGATTGCCCTTTCTGTGGCGTTGTTCTCCTATTATTATTTTGTCTTGCCCGGCTATGCGCTGATTGAAAAGCAGGATGCCCGTCACCATATGGAACGGGTCCTGTCCTCGATTGATCGAGAGGTGGTTAACCTCGACCGGTTGGTGCGTGATTATGCCTTTTGGGATGACACCTACACTTTTATCAACACCGCTAGCGAAGCCTACCTGCAAAGCAATTACCTCAATGAAATGCTCATCGATAACCGTTTGAGCAGTGTGGCGATCTTTAACAGTCACGGAACGTTACTTTATTATAAACATCTGGATTTGGTCTCAGGTGTGGAGCGGCCGCTTGATGATTCTATGTACAATGATGCGCTGGTCGAATTGGGAGGAGGTCTCATACGCCCCGCCTCCGGGTTGTTGGCCGGCGACAATGGCTTGCAGATGGTAGCGGCACGCTCCATTATGACCAGTGATGCCCGTGGACCGGTGAGGGGAACGTTGGTATTCACCCGGCCACTGGATTCGGCGTTGATTAATGATCTGTCCCGTCAGTTCCGTTTTGATATTCAGGTGACGCCGTTGCAACGAATCAGCGCAAGAGCACGTCAGCAACTCAAACATATTACCCGCACAGAACCTATTTCAATCCATGCTTCAGGTGATACAACCCTCGATGCTTTTGCCAAACTGACGGACTTGGACCAGAAAGAGATCGCTGTGGTTCAGATGAAGCTTCCGCGGACTCTGTACGTTCATACGCGAAATATTATGATGTCCTCCCTTGGTTTTGCGCTGTTGAGTATTTTGTTGATGGCCTTTGTGTTTGCCGCCACGGTACGACGAATGGTCATGCAGCCGTTCAAAGAATTAGCCAACGTGATTCACTCTTATCGCGGCAACCGTATTGCACCGATGCCCCTGACGTTATCGTGTGACAATGATATGGGTGGACTCGCCGAAGAATTCAATTATCTGCTGACGGATTTGGAGGAGAGTCGAGTCCACCAGACTTTTTCAGAAGAGAAAACCGATCTGATTAAACGGGTGGTGCCCAGCGCAATTTTTACAGTCGACAGCAATAAGGTGATTACCAGTTGGAATGCTCGCGCCGAACATATTACCGGTTATAGCGCCGCAGAGATGGTTGGCAGTACCTGTTTTCTGTTCGCTCAGACGCCCTGTCAGGAGAGCTGCGGTTTGTTTGATGAAGGGATCGATAAGCCGATTATGGGGCGCGAATGCACCATCCGGCACAAAAACGGATCGGTGCTGACCGTCAGTAAAAATGCCGATTTTCTGCGCGATGCCCAGGGGCATATCATTGGCGGGATCGAGTGTTTTGAAGACATTACCGTGCGCAAACGCTCGGAAGAAGCTCTGCAGTGGGAATTGGCGCTCAACAGTCGGTTGGCCAAGCTGTCTCATTCCATACTGCACAATGCCGGTAATGTACGGGAGGTGGCCGGTGAAGTCCTTGAGTATGCTCGAAACCTGACCGGCAGCAGCCACGGTTTTGTTGCAGAACTTGATGAGCAGGATCAGTTTCAACGGTTATGGGATTACACGCCGATGTTTGAAGGGTTGCAAAAACATCAGGGCCATCCCATTATTCCGGCCCCGGCCAATGGTCGCGGTTCTTTGTTGCATTCGGTTTACAAACGGCAAAACGGCGTCTATTTCAATTCGTTGGAACAGCTCAGCGTCGTCAACCTGGCCGATGGAATCAGTGAGGAGATCTCCCATTTTATGGCAGTTCCGGTGTGCGACAGCAAGCGCATCATTGGCCAGGTCGCTCTGGCCAACAATGCCGAGGGCTACGGAAAGCGCGAGTTACAGGCCGTTGAACAACTGGCGGAGCTGTTTGCTGTGGTTTTATCCCAGGCTCAAGATGTTCAATGTTCGGATGATGTGGAAACTTGTCACTATGTGGTGAAGAGCCTGGAAGTTTGTCAGATGTAATCATGTCATGTGATGTAATGAAAAAAAGCCATCATGCCTGGGGGGCATGATGGCTTTTTTATCGTCTTTTTTCAGCCTGTTACGGATCAGGATTCTGGCGGTATTTTAAAAACAACATGTACTCCGGGCAGTGTTTCCAGAGTTGTCGTGCTGAACTCCCGGGTATCACCAATAACGCCGAGAATCGTGCGATTTGCTCCGGTTGACTGGTGAAAATCGAAATCTTCATCAATCAGATATTGTTTGACCTGCTGCAGGTTCTCCTCTGATACGTCTTTTTTCATCACCACCAACATGGTCAGCGTCCTTTCGATTTAATCCGTTCAAGGGTCCGTGATTCGTCAATCACCCTCTCAAACAGACGTTTGATGGCCTGGTTGTCCAATGGGCCGGGATTTAACGCTGTCATTTTATTAAAAATGCGCTTTTCCCGGTCCGGATCATACACTGGCAGGTCGAGTTCTTTTTTTAGATGGCCGATGGCCAGAGCCAGTTCCGCCCGGCGATTGAAAATCTTCAAAAGCTCGTTGTCCAGGCGGTCGATTTCCTGGCGGATTTCATCGATCGTCAAAATGCCCCCTAAAATGTTTTACGTAAAATCGTGTCGTGTTTGCAGTGGATGTCGTCCGTCTGCGGATAGTCGATGGTATAATGCAGGCCGCGGCTCTCTTTACGTTTCAGCGCGCAGCGGATAATCAGTTCGGCAATTGTTGCCAGATTGCGCAACTCAAGCAGATCGGTGGTGACATAAAAATCCCAGTAATAATCGGCGATCTCTTCCTGAATCATCTGGATGCGACGCAGAGCACGAATCAGGCGCTTGTCCGAGCGGACAATGCCGACATAGTTCCACATGCTCATGCGGATTTCGTCCCAGTTATGTTTGACTACCACCTCTTCATCACTGTTGGTGGCGCTGCCGTAGTCCCACGGTTCGACAGAAGGGTAGTCAAAGGTTTCCTTGCTGACCACTTCAATCGCTTTATCCGCCGCACGTTCGCCGAAAACCGCTCCTTCGAGCAGACTGTTGCTGGCCAAGCGGTTGGCGCCGTGCAGGCCGGTGCAGGAGACCTCACCGATGGCAAACAGGTTGCGGATTTCGGTCTGACCATGATTATCGACCTTGACCCCGCCGCACAGATAGTGGGCTGCCGGGACCACGGGGATCGGTTCTTTGGACATGTCAACGCCGTACTTCATCAGCGTTTCATAGATGTTGGGGAAGCGTTGCTGAATGTAGTCGGCGCCTTTGTGGGTAATATCGAGGAACACGCAATCATCGCCGTTGGTTTTCATCTCATTGTCAATGGCGCGGGCGACAATATCGCGTGGGGCGAGATCCTTGAGCTTATGATATTTCTCCATGAATGCCGTGCCGTCGGCCCGTTTGAGAATCGCCCCTTCACCACGGACCGCTTCGGAAATGAGAAATGACTTGGCGTGGGGGTGGAACAGGGTGGTGGGGTGGAATTGCATGAATTCCATGTTGGCCACCGCAGCCCCGGCACGATAGGCCATGGCCACGCCGTCACCTGAGGCGATATCAGGATTAGAGGTGTACAAATACACTTTGCCTGCGCCGCCCGTGGCAAGAACCGTCACCTGAGCACCAAAGGTGATCACTTCTTTGTTTTTGCTGTCGAGCACATACGCTCCCAGGCAACGATTATCCGGTACCCGACGGTGTTTGACTTTTGCCTCGGTAATCAGATCAACCGCACAGTAATATTCATAGACGGTGATGTTGGGATGCTTGGCCACAGCCGCCGCCAGAGCGCGTTCAATCTCCCGTCCGGTAATGTCCGAAGCGTGAAGGATACGGCGGTGACTGTGACCGCCCTCACGGGTCAGGTCGTATTCACCGTCGCTGTTTTTAGTGAAATCCGTACCAAAGTTGATCAGATCTTGAATGGCTTTCGGCCCGCTTTCAACGACCAGATCAACAATGTCGCGGTGTGACAGAAAGGCCCCGGCAACCATGGTATCTTCAGCGTGGGCTTCGAACGAATCATCTTCGGAAAAAACCGTGGCAATGCCGCCCTGGGCATAATTGGTTGAGGTTTCGTAAATCTCGCGTTTGGTGACGATGGCAACCGTCCCCTGTTCCGCGACACGCAGTGCAAAAGACAGCCCGGCAATTCCGCTGCCGATAATAAGAAAGTCAGATGTGATCTTCATTGCGGTCCCCTGGAGGATAGAATAGAATTAAATAACCATTGCATAACGACAGATCCTCGCTTGAATATAGGATCGTGCTAGACTTGTAAACATTAAAACATAAGCAACTCCGCATTATTGGCGCTGGAAGTTGCTCCTGTCAAGCGCTTTGACGGTTGTGCAGGCATTGTAGAATGTGTTGTTTTCGTTTAAAGTGAAGCGTTTAATGGCCATCGGGATGAAAACCATGAATATGCGCTATCACATTGCTGTTGGGATCCTGTTATGTTTGCTCGGGGCGGTTACCTCGGGGCATGCCGCGATCTATAAATACGTCGATGCGTCCGGTCGTATCCATTTCAGTAATGTCCCGGTGAAATCCCACTATTCATTTTATGCCCATGAAGCCGGAGATGGCGAAGCATTATCCCGCTCCGTGACAGATCTGATCAAACGCTATGCCGTGCTTAACCGTCTTGACGTCAACCTGGTGCGCGCGGTGGTGCGGGCTGAAAGCAATTATGATATAAACGCGCTTTCCTCCAAAGGCGCCATGGGGCTGATGCAATTGCATCCGGAAACCGCTAAAGATCTGAAGCTTTCCGATCCCTTTGATCCGTTGCAGAATATTTCCGGAGGCACCCGTTATCTACGTCAGATGCTGGATCGCTTTAAAGGTAATCTCGATTTGGCTCTGGCCGCTTACAATGCCGGACCGAGCACTGTCGAACGATACGGTGGCATCCCCCCGTATCAAGAAACACAGAACTATGTTGAAAAGGTCAAACAATTTCAGAAACTCTACCGTCGGAGTGATACATAAATGAAACTCAACACCTCATCACTGAACCTGCCTAATATGCTGACGTTGGGCCGAATCGCCTGCGTTCCTGTTGTCATGCTGTTATTGTTATCCGATTCCCGTACCATGGGTTTTTGGGCGGCTGTGGTGTTTTCCATTGCTGCGATCACCGATTGGCTGGATGGCTACCTGGCTCGTAAATGGCAACTGGTGACCGTCATGGGCAAGTTTCTCGATCCGTTGGCCGACAAGTTGATTGTCATGGCGGCTCTGATCATGATGATCCCTCTGGGACGCGTGCCCGCCTGGGCGGTGTTTTTGATCATTGCCCGTGAAGTGACCGTGACCGGACTGCGCTCCATCGCCTCATCCGAAGGGATTGTTATCGCTGCCAGCAATCTGGGGAAATACAAGACCATCTTCCAGATGGTGGCGATTATCGCCTTGCTGCTGCATTATGATTACTATTGGTTTTTCGGGCTGCAGTGGGAGATCTTTCACGTTGATATGCAGTTCGTCGGCAGTTTCTTCTTCTATGTTTCCTTCATCATGGCCATGTGGTCCGGTGGTGATTATCTGTATAAGTTCTACAATGTTCTGGCCGGCACACAAGACTAGAGTCTGAGGTCAAAGGAGGGGAAAAACAAAAATGTTATTTTCCCACTTTTTTTGTTTGACTTGATCGTGGTGTTTTTGTTAAAAAATGTCTCGCTCAACGCGGGAATAACTCAGTGGTAGAGTGCAACCTTGCCAAGGTTGACGTCGCGAGTTCGAATCTCGTTTCCCGCTCCATTAAATACAAAAGCCCAATCACGACTGTGGTTGGGCTTTTTATTTTTTCAGCAACGAAGAGGAGTATGTTTGTCTTCCTCTCTTCTCGCCAACAATTTTTCTTAATTTCTGACTGAAATGCGGTGCGTTACTACTCGATATAAATACCTACTCTGTGAATTCGGCTGTGTCATTCGCCTTGAGTCAACGGTTCTCCAGCTTAAGGTAGGTGGGACGTTGTCCGGATAAAGAACTCTGCCCCATAAACCGCAGTGGTTTATGGGGCAGGGTAAAGATCTGAGAATAAGATCTATTTAGGATTTAGACTTCGCCGCTTACTGATGCTCGCATGTGTCGCTGTAGAATAATAACGATGATAGCAATGATCAGGGCGCTCGAGCCGTTGATTGCACAAATTTTGAAAACACTCCAGTTCCGAGACAGATAAAGCCCACCGATGACCGGAGCTATAAGGGAACCGATTTTGCCGATTCCGTACGCCCAACCGATTCCGGTTGCGCGCACTTCAGATGGATAGACCGCAGAAGCCAAGCCCATCAGAGACGAGTTGCCACCGTTTACCAGCATGCCGGTAAAAATCGATACGACGATGACGATATAGAAGCTGCTTGACGAAAAATATCCAAAAGCAAGCATGGCGATAAAGGCACCGACAAACAAATATTTAACAACATTGAGTTTGTTGAATTTGCTCATGCAGCGGCCGATACAGAAGCAGGCGATGACCGAGCCGAGATGAATAAAAGCAAAACCTAAGCTGTATTGTTGAACGGTTGCACCGCTCTGTTTGAGCAGGGTTGGAACCCAGGAGAACAAAATCCAAAGCAGATAAAAACTCAGGTAGAACAGGGCCCATATCAGCAGAGTGGTAATCTTGAGGTCGCCAGAAAATAGACTTTTGATGGGGCCACCTTGTTTTTTTGATGCAGTTGGGGCGGTCAATTTTACGTTGTCGATACTCGGCAGATTTTTATCGACGCGGCTTAAGATGCTGTGGGCTTTACTTAAGGCATTCTTGGAACCGGTGCGAACCAGGTGGTGAAGCGATTCAGGCACAAACAGCAGCACCAAAAAGGCAATGAAGACAGGGAGGAGGCCGCCGAGGTAATAAACTGACTGCCAACCGTAATGGGGTAACAGGTAGGCCGCCGAGAAGGCCGCAATCATCGCACCGGTCGGCATGCCAGCCCACATATAAAGAGACAGTGATGCACGTGCTCTGGAGGGGGCAAACTCACTGCCAAAAGCAAGAGCGTTAGGGATGGCTCCCCCCATTCCCAGACCGGCCAGAAAACGATAGAGTGCCAGTTCTTCAACACTTGAGATGTGGGAGATCATAAAGGTGAAAAAGCCGAATACCAGCGCACAGACGAACATGGTTTTTTTGCGGCCGTAGCGGTCAGCCAACATGCCGATCAGTACTGCGCCGATCATAGGGCCCAGTTGCCCTGCACTGATGGCCAGGCCCATTTCTGCTGGACTGGCACCCAGGTGGGCGGCGATTTTAGGGATTGTGACACCGATGACGGTCAGGTCGAAACCGTCAAAAAAGACGACCGAAAAGCATAGGAGGCAGACCCAGACCTGATAAAAAGAAAAGGGCAGATCATCAAATGCTTCATTGACGTTGATTACTTTTTCCATGAAAGAAGCTCCATTTTGATGCGTACAAAGTTGTAAGTCAGTGGAACCAAGGCATCAAGATCTTCGCTTTAAGCCAGTCGGCCGTCATAGCTGGCTATTGATTGTCTGATGCAATGATACCGTAGAGCAAAATGTCCGTCATTGTAACAATCGCATTGTGAAAGGTTTGATTGTTACGGGTTAGGTATTGATACTCATTGAGTCCGTTAATTGTTCCCCGGTAGACCTGCTGCAGAACACTCAAGTCGATTGGTCGGAAAAGTTTTTGTTGGACACCGCACTCAATCAGTTTTTTTATTTCTTCCCACCTGTCATCGAAAAAACGTTCAAAATTGCCCCATTGCTCGGGAAGTAGGCGTTTGATGTCAGCAATACTGCGTGAACTCAGAGGTCCAAGCGCTTTTGGTGCTGTCGTCATCAGGGCGTTTAGTTTGTCAATTGTTCCCAGCTGCTGCGAATTGGCGATCTCTTGAACCTGACGCTGCAAGTCGTTCAGTATTTCATTGAGAATTGATGTGACCAGTTCGTTTTTAGAACTGAATTGCTCGTAGATGTAGCGTTTGCTGACCGCGAGTCGTTTTGCCAACTCGGCGACGGTAAAGCTCATCCCCTTTTCGTTCAACAGGCATAAGGTTTCATTACGAATTCGTTCCAGCATGAAGTTCTAGGCCTTTCTGCCGGTACCCTATCGGTATCGTGGGTACCGGCAAAAAAAACAGAACGGGACCTCACCTGAGATGGGCGCAGATCCCGTCAAATCCTTACCTATCTAACCTTGTCCTGCGTTTTGTTGTCCATTGTTCTGTAAAGGAATGCAAAAACAAGACCGACCACATTGACGCCCAGGGCAATCCAGAAAGCCTGATTGTAGTCACCACTGGCGACACGAATTTTCGCTGCCAGTAACGGACCAGTTAAAGCGGCCAGACTGAAGCCGATAAAGGTGACGCCGTAGTTGACACCAAAGTTTTTCATGCCATAGCGCTCGCCGATAATGGGCGGGATCAGGCACAGGAAGCCACCAAAAACGGCACCGACGCCAATACCTGAGGCAACAAAGCCAGCCACACAGGTGGTAAATGTCAGGTTGAGCATGGACAGAGCTGATACAATGTACATCAGCATGATGGTATTGGAACGGCCGATTTTATCGGAAAGAGCACCGAATCCAATCCGTCCAAAGGCATTTGCTAAGGTGATTACGCTGACGAAGAATGCCGCTTTCATCGGCGGCAGATCAAACATCAGTTGGCCGATGGGGGAGGCATGTGCAACAACCATCAGTCCTGACATGGCACCGCAATACAGCATGATCATGATTACCCACCAGATCCCTTCGCTGATCATTTGGGTCCATTTGGAGTTTGCGCCGGCGGGTGTCGTCGTTGTTACTACCGGAGGCGTCCAACCATCGGGAATGTAATTGGCCGGAGCCCTTTTGGTTACGGTCAGAGCCAACGCGATCACAACAAAGAACACTGAGCCGAGAATCTGAAAGCAGCCCAAGATGCCGTATTTTATGATCAATACGCTGGCAATAGGGGCCATGAGCATCGCGCCACAGCCATAACCCGCAGCACAGATGCCGGCAGCGAGTCCACGTTTGTCGGGAAAGAACTTAACGGTGTTCGCCATAGTACCGGCATAAACTACGCCACCGCCGATACCCGCCAGGGTACTGTAGGTCAGGTAGAGCTTGCCGATCGACGAACCTTCAGAGAGAAAGCCGGTTAGAATAAGTCCGGCACTAAACATGAGGCCACCGATGACGATGGTTGTTTTTGAGCCGAGTTTATCTTGGATAAAGCCCCCACCAATCATGGAGACAGGGCTGAGACCATGGTTAATGGTGAAAGCCAGGGCGAGTGCCGGCGGAGCCCAGGTGAACAGGGCACCTAAAGGCTTAGCAAAGACGCTCCAGGCGTAAAGTGTGCCGATACAGAGGTTCATGATAACGGCAGCAGCCAGGATCAGCCATCGATTGTAGTTCTGTTCTGACATATTTTTCAATCCTTCGCGTGTGAGTAGTACAAATATGCCTGCCGGGGAAGGAGGTTAGCTGGAGGCTTTCCCCGGCAGGCACCGACCGCTGTCTTTTCAGGGTCGCAACGTACACTGGCACTGAAGTTCTCAGTGAGTTTTTCTTTTACCCCTCTTTATTAGCTTCTGTTTCCAGATCAGTTTTGCAGAACGGGCATTTCTTTTGTTTTACGCCGCCAAGGGCGACCAATTTTTTTCCACATTTCGGGCATTCTTGCGGTTTTTCTACGCCACCAGGTCTAAAGCACATAATATGTCTCCTTAATTATGTTAATAAGTCTGTTTAACTATGTCTACAGACTAGGGAAAGTAAATAATTTATACTACTTTTACTATTTTTATTTTTCTTTTTCTTCTTCAAACGTTATTTTGCCACCATTGTATTCTTTAGATGGCTTAAACTTAGTACTTCCGTAGTTTTGTCCAGGTTTAGCAGCAAGTGGATTAAGAGGCTTTTTGACTTTTTTCTTTTCATCGGCCATGATAAATTCCTTTCTCTAGTTGACTTTTTTCATAAAGTCATTGGTATATATTGCTAATAATTATGTAGCAAACTTATCTATAAATAACTTACAAAAAATCTGTTGGAGAAACACTATATGCTGGACCTGTAATCCATATTGCGGTGGCTGTAAGCCACCTAAACCAAAGCCGATAAAATGTGATAACTGTGGAACATTTAATTTTCACGATTCGGCTACATGTAGAAAGTGCAAGCACGTTTTGCCTAAAAGGCCGGAACCTGAACCTGTCTTTTGTCGATATATTGGTGAAATGTTCACACACCTGTTGTTGACCCTACCGACTGACATGGTGTTTGTGATCCATCAGTACCCAGCAATTTACGCAACTTTAATTGACACGAATGTTTCACCTTCTTTTTCTGGCTCCCCCAACGGATGTTGGGGGAGCCAGTGTCGTTCTATTTACACGTTGTAGATCACTACTTTCGGACCCAATTCCGCAGCTTTCTTAACCAGGTCTTCCAGAGGTCCGTACTCCATGCATTGAGCATTGCAGTGCTTGACTGCAAACTTGATGTCCTCACCGGGTTCCAACTCAGGATTGGAACCGACGAGCTGAGTCGGTACCGGGATGTAGTCCCACTCGAATTTACCGGGGGTTACTTCCCAGGGGCCGTGCTCAAGCAGTTTGATGCCGTGTTTACCAACAGGCAGGTTCAAAATTTTCTTGATGGCTACCTCACAAGCATGGCAGCCAGTACACCATTGATAGTGAATCAACAGTCCGTTTTGGGTTGCTTTTTCGGACATTTTTTTCCTCCAATTCTATTTGGTTTCGGCCAAACGTTTTAATCAGCGATTACACTTCGATGTTGTAGCTATCGAAGCTGTCCAGACGTGAAGCTTTACAAATCATCTGCTTCATGGGGCAACCGAAACCAAGCTTTCCGATATGCTTATGGGGAACCAAGGTATTAATGTTCGACTGCCATACGCCATAGAGACTCGGCTCTTCAGCGTCCTTCTCAGGGAACCACCAGCCGTGAGTTGCGTGAACAACTTTCGGGTGAATGGTCGGAGTCACCTTAGCTCTGAGTTTTGCTTTACCGAACATGTTCTCCAGCAGGACCCAATCCCCGTGGTTGATACCGAGGGCGGCTGCTGTGTCCGGATGCAATTCTACTTCCGGATCAGGATCGATCTCACGCAGTACAGCGATTTGACGGTGCTCGGAGTGGAACGAGGTAACTTTACGTGCACCGGTGGTGAGGATCAGGGGATACTCGCTGAACAGTTCCGGAGTACTGACCGGGCTGTAAGGCGGCTCTTTGAAGTACGGCAGGGCATCGTCACCCCAGGCTTCGAACAGTGTGGAAGACAGCTCAACCATACCGGTAACGGTGTTGAAGCCAGGCTCGCCATCACCACGCAACAGGCCTTTTTCGTATTTCTTGTAGATGTAGTCCGGTTGGAATGCACCCATTTCACGCAAGCCGTCGAAGTCAACGCCCAGCTCAGGCTCAAGCTGCTTGGTGAAGAAGTCAGGCACATCGTCGTAATCCCACATTTCGGGATGCATCTTTTTACCCAGCTCGATGCAGACTTCGATATCGGACTTAGTATCGCCAACGCGCAGTGCCTCGTTGATGGGACCGAGGGTTACAGCATTACGGCCGAAGTGAGTAACAACAACGCCATCTTGCTCAGCGAAAGTCGATACGGGCAGGAAGATATCACCGAACGCCATAGCGGTCGGGGTCATGAAGACATCCTGAACAACGTTGAATTCCAAAGACTTCAGGGCATGGTACCAGCGGTCAGGCTGAGCCGAGCAGGTCGGGGTGATAAAGTTACTACTATTGAACCAACCCATGCGCAGCTTGTAGGGCTTGCCACTTTCCAGAGTGTCCAGAGTTTCGTCCGGGTGAGTGGTCGCCATTGCAGTACTGAGTGCAGGCCACTCTGCAGCGCCGATACGCTTTTCCCACAGCTCGTCTGACAGGTTGCTGCGAGTTTCAACGCGCCATTTACCGAGCAGTGCAGCCGGGGGACCAATGGTAACACCACCAGGCACGTCCAGATTGCCGGTAACAGCCATAAGGGACAGGATTGCGTGACCCATTTGAACACCGTTGGGGTTCTCGTCAGTTGCCAGACCCCATTGGATTGAGCACGGCTTGGCAGTTGCCATCATGCGGGCACAACGGATGATTTGATCTTCCGGAACCCAAGTGATGTCGGCAACTTTGCTCGGCGGATACTCTTGAACGCGCTCTTTGAGCTCGTCGAAACCGTAGGTCCAGTTTTCGACGAAGTCTTTGTCGTACAGTTCCTCATTGATGATAACGTTGAGGAAACCCAGACCCAGAGCAGAGTCAGTACCAGGACGCAGTTGGCAAACTTCTTCACAACGGGTACCCAACCAGGTGATACGGGGGTCGATGTGAATCATTTTTGCGCCGCGCTTCATCATGTCGATGAGGGCATGACCGAAGAAACCGTCAGGGTTGGAGTACAGAGCCATTTTACCCCATTCGACGATCAATTCAGGCATGGTGAAGCGAGGATCGTCGTAACGATCTTCATAGAAACCAGCATAGTCGATTTCAGGATAACCGGCGCCCAGAACGTAGTCGGTGATGGAGCAACGAGGACCGTAGCAGGACCAGCCACTCAGCGGGTAACATACGTTCGGTGTGCCGATGGAAGCAAAACCGAGCGGGTAGTAGTAGAGGCATGCCTGACGACCGGTACCACCGAAAACGATGATCGATTCAGCACCATGCTTCTCTTTGTATTCTTTGATCTTAGGAACAATAATATCCCATGCTTCGTCCCAGGAGATCTTGGTCCACTTGTCTTTACCGCGATCTTCCGGCTTACGCTTCATCGGCGTCAAAATCCGGGAGGGGTGGTGGACATAGTCAGCCAAAGTCAAGTTACGGACACAGAGGCGACCTTGACTGATGGGATGTTCTTCGTCACCCTCGACTTTAATCAGCTTATCGCCTTTGACGGTCAGCTTCATGCCGTAACCAACGGGGTGGTCTCCTGGAGGTGACCAGGCACAAGTCCTTACTGTAACGGAACCATCCTCATTTTCTGTTTTCCATTCTTTACTCATTGCCATTGTCTTGTTCCATCCTTTCATTCTCTAATCGTTAATTCAAACAAACCATCCACGTAAATCTTTTCGTTGCACCTCCTTTTCGATTTGTTGCATGAGGTATTTCCACTGCATGCAAGTCATAAAATGGATTTTGTTGTTGCTATGGATAATTGCTATGAGTGTGCCAATCTTTGAGGAAAATTCTGTATTTGTAAGTATCTGAAATAAAAAAGGAAAAATGGGTTTGTGGATTTTCTTTGAATTCTTTTTTTGAGATAGATTAATCGTGCAAAGAGGATGTTTTTCTATCTAAGTATCTGAAAATAGAGGACAAGTTGTTTGTCCCAGGTGGTATCAAATTAGGAACGCCCGTTTAAGGCATAAATATGCGACTTAAGAGGTGCAGTACCGCTGTTGCTGGCCATGATCGGCCGCATGTTTGTCTACAAACAAACCAGGAGGTTAAAAAGGCGGGTGCTGCTTTGCACAAACCACGAGCCAATCGCTGACATCAGCAGCCTGCTTGAGGTTTACGCGATGGAGGTGGGATGAGGGAGTCCTCCCTTCTCAGGCATTTCCCCATCGCTATTTATATGATTGAACAACGTTTCAATGGTTCAGGATGTCGCTCAGATTGAAATCATCTCTGCAAACAGCCAACATAACGCGTTGGATACAACAGAT
Source organism: Desulfuromonas acetoxidans DSM 684 (assembly GCF_000167355.1). NCBI lineage: Bacteria > Pseudomonadati > Thermodesulfobacteriota > Desulfuromonadia > Desulfuromonadales > Desulfuromonadaceae > Desulfuromonas > Desulfuromonas acetoxidans. The sequence continues at coordinate 224,466 of NZ_AAEW02000003.1, read as the reverse complement.
GGAGTTGTCCCATTGTGATCATGCTGTGTTCAAAGTGAGAGACATGACCGGTGTCGGACGCGCACCTGACACGTGGGCTACCATCTTTCTTTGGCATAACAAACGTTTTATGGTGTGTTGGTGGAAAGTTTGCCGGGGCAATGAGGTTCGTCGGCAAAGGGCTTTGGCAAAATGGTGCTCGCCATTGAGGCTGCAATCGGTTCGCAGAGGGGGATAAACCGGCGACATAAACCGGGACGAGTGTTCAAGTTGTAGAAATGTGCAGGACGAATCGTGGCTTCGGCCTCTTTTTGAGCGTCTCTTGTTACTACCGTAGGGGAAGGGTTATTTCTCAAGGATCGTCTTGCCCGTGTTTGTATGCAAGAAGAGCGAAATTGTGAGTACGGGAGGCCGAACGCGAGAGGCTGTAAAGTGATTTTACGGGATGAACCGCTTGCACAGCGATGACTTTGCGGAACATCCGTGGTACAGAAGTGGGCTGTCAATAAACGGGTGAGAGAGATTGACCCGTTGGGCTAAGCAAGGAAGTCGAATCGTTGAGTTATGCCAGCTCTGAACGTTTAAGTCCGTCAATGTTTGTCAATTGATAGGAACAAAAGGGGATTTGGCTGCCATCTTTACCGGCAACAGTCATGCTGCATTGTTGTAGACGTTTTAAGTCCATGCTCATGGCATCCATATAGTTCATGATCAAGATCGACAGCCCCGGTTCGTGGTCGGGGTACATTGTGTCGGCAATGTCCGGCAGTACTGAGCCCTGTGGGCTTGCCGGGTTGAAATGATCCATGTAGTCCTGGACGTTGATGACGCGGCTCATTGGGACTAAGCCCTGTGGCTGCGGTAGGATATAGGTGGTCGCATCGCACAAAGGATGGGAGCAGCCGGTCGGCCAGAAGTCGTAAGGAGAAAGCAGACCATTGCTCTGCTCCGAGAGTTCATAAATTGCATCGCCCATGGTTAACGGCTTTTTGTCGGTAATCTCGAACCGTCCTGAACCGAATGCCGGCTGAAAAGCGACTCCAGCAATCACGTCTCGATTTTTCAGACCAAATTCGAGAACCTTGCCCATTTGTTCGTCGTTGATTCCTCTGATAACAGCCATGGCCAAGACGATCTGCATGCCGATACGGCGACAGTTTTCAATGGCCTGAAGCTTGTCTTTCAACAGGTTTGCCCCGCGGACCTTTTTGAAAACGTCGTCGTCCAGTCCGTCAAACTGCATATAGATCCCGGTCGCACCTGATGCCGCCAGTTGTTCAAGGTAATTGAGATTGCGGCTGATAACAACGCCGTTGGTATTGACCTCAATCGCACTGAAGCCGATCTCGCGACACAAGGCGATGATGTCCGGCAGGTCTTTGCGGACCGTGGGTTCGCCACCGGTCAACTGGATGCTGGTTTGCGGGCCACACTGGTCCATGATTTTGACCAGTTGCTTCTTGATGTCCGCCAGCGAGAGATCCGTTTCCACATGGGTCTGATTGTCGTCCGCGGCCATAAAACATACCGGGCAACGCAAATTGCAGCGCTGGGTCAGTTCCAGTTCAACCAAGCGGGGATGGTGTTGATGGGCTGTGCAGGGGCCACAATCTTCAGGGCAGCCGTTGAGGACCGGGAGGTTAGATTGCGGACGGATGTGCGGGAACTTAAAGTCTTTCATCCAGCGATAATGTTCTTCATCCGGCCACAGGTAGGTGGAGTAAGGACCGTGCTGTGCACAGGTTTTTTCCATGAACACTGCATTATCCTTGACGACAATGCGGGCTTCAATGACATCCAGGCAGGCCGGGCAAACACTCTGTGTGAGTTCTAAAAGTCTTATATTCTTTTTTGTATCAGTTCTGTTTGTCCCGACTGCCTGTGTCATCTTTAACCTCAATTCTGTGCATTTGGAAGCGTTATGCATTTATTATGGAACAGGGCACTGCCGAAATCGGCTTCGGTGACGGCCGAGGCAGAGTAATCGTGCTGATTTGGCAGTGCCCAACTGTGTCCGCTGTTACATCCACGCTTTTTTGAGGAACTTTTCGTCTCCCTTTGGCAAGCGGGAACGATACTGCAACTCGCCGGGCAGGAAGGTTCGATCTTTACCGCTGGTAACGATCTGGATACGCATCATGACGCCGCCGAACAGAACCATTAAAGCTGCAAGGCCATGAAAGAATGCTATCGGAGTCAGGAACAGAATCATCGGTACCACCGTGCCGATCAGCATGAAGTATATTTTGAATCCTTTTGCCAGGTCACCGTTGATCCAGCGTTTTGCGCTGGCGCTTTCAGCAGCAGTGGTTCCACTGGCTTTGATCCACAGGTATCCCACCCACATCAGGGCCTGTACCAGTAGCAGCGCTGCAATAACTTTCGGCAGGCTGCTCAGGACAGAACCTTCAACTGGGACAACAATTGCACACAGGCAATGCAGGGCCAGACCTGTGACCATGGAGGACAGCAGGAACAATCCCATAACTCCCGGACCAACCCAGAAAGGGCGGCCTTTGTGGCGTCCCAGCAACACACCTGGATAGGTGGCGACAACTAAACCGGTGACTATGTTGACCAGTGCCAGCAGGTGACGTAAGAAGTCCCCTTCATTCCAGAAGATCAGGCTGCTCTTGATGCCGAAAGAGGCATAGGCGAAGCCGGAAATGATGGCAATAGTCATGGTCCAGGCGCCAAAAGTAAGAATCGCCTTAGGATTCATGAACACGCGCCATGCCTGCATGGGACGTCCCAGTTCAAGGATCAGGAAACCGCAGCCGACGCACATACACAGCGGGCCAAGAATATTTCCCAGTAAAGAAACCTGATTCGGTGCAATAAAGAGGTCGATGATCGCGGCGATGACCAGCATGGCACCGCCCATACCGGCGAAGAAGAAATCGACCGCCAGCATCCAACCCCAGGCTTGATGTTTTTCGCTCATTTGTTCAACTCCTCCATCAGTAGATGTAAAAGACACAGGGGTCGGTGTTCAGTTCGGGCAGCAACTGAACCGAAGGATTCTCGTTGATCAGCTTGCTGACCTCACTGTTCTCGTCATCCAAGTCGCCGAAAATACGGGCATTTTGGTGACATGTTTCGACGCAGTGTGGGAATAGACCTTCTTCAACCCGATCAAGGCAGAAATTACACTTGTTGACGGCCCCGGTCTCATGATTGTGGTAGCGTGCGCCATAAGGGCAGGCCATGATACAGGACAGGCAGCCGACACATTTCTTATCCTCAACGTGGACAATGCCGTTTTCGGCCTGAATTGAAGCGCCGGTCGGGCAGGCATCAACACAGGGAGAATTGTCGCAGTGCATGCAGAGCAAAGGCAAAAAGCGCATGCTCAGGTTGGGAAATTTGCCGTGTGGACCATCTGTGGTCACCGGGTTGTAGATCATATCTGTCGGGAGTTCATTACGAACTTTGCAAGCGACTGTACAGGAATGACAGCCGATGCATTTCCTGGTGTCCATCACCATTGCATAGCGAGCCATATCAAATTACCTCCTTCAAATCTGCTTCCTCTACTTTGTAGACCCGGCAGAGCAAACCGCGATTCGCCCAGGAGCCGCTATAGGGGTCGCAATAGTCATCAGTTGTGCAGGTCAGAACGTTACCGTTCGACTCCAGAGCGCCGCCGAGTTCGCCGCCTAGCTCAATATCACGCATGTCTTTTTCCGGATACCACCAGCAGCGTTGTGTGTAGATCACTTTCTGGTGGATGGCTTCGGTCAGGTTCGCCCGTTGCTTCATCCGGCCACGATCAGTTTCAATCCAGACCCAATCACCATCTTCGATCCCCAGTTCCTTGGCGGTCGCGGGATTGATGTCCATAAAAGGCGAATGACGCAGGAAGCGCATATCCTTGATTTGGAAATGCTCCGAGTGGTGGAACGGCATGAATCCGCCACCGGTTGTCAGCACCAGTGGGAATTTCTCGGCCAACTCAGGATTGTCGATCTCGTTTTCCGAAGGACCGACATATTCCGGCAGCGGTGGCAGCCCCAGCTCTTTGAGGGTTGACGAGTAGAGCTCGACTTTACCCGAAGGTGTCGCAAAACCCTGGCGCTTGTACTTGTAGTATTCGCGTTCAGGGAAGTGGAAACGGACGTTTTCAACAAACTCGTCAAAGTTGCTGACCGGGTGCCCGATCGGCTCGATGGCGCTGTAGTAGGCGTCTTCAACCGTTTCCCAAGGCCAGTTTTCTTCCTGGCCCAGAGCGATGCCGAGATCACGCCAGAAGTTGAAATCGTTGCGACGCTCATACATTGGCTTGATGGCCCGTTGCGCGGTCAACATGAAGTCGGCACAGCCGTAGCTGTTGGTGATGATCGGCCGCTCCAGTGCGCCGGCGATCGGCATAATGTAGTCAGCGAACATTGCCGACGGGGTGATCCAGTAGTCGCAAGCGACCATAAAGTCGACTTTGCGCAACGCTTCGAGCACGACGCTGGTTTCACCATAAGAGGCCAGCGGGTTGGTTGCCGCAATCATCAGGGCCTTGACCGGGTAGGGATCGCTGTTGGCGATGGCCCGGAAAACGGATGGCGGATGCGCTTCACACATCCACTCTGCGGTCGGCACCTTGCCCCAGGTTTTCTTGGTCAGCTCGCAAATTTTGCTGTAGCCGGGCCACGTGACCATCGGGAACTTGTCGGAACCGATCTGCTTTGCTTTCTGCTCATCCGACAAAAACTGGTTGCCTTCGAGTTCTTCATCGGTCAGATAGTCCTGCGAAGGGCCGGTCAGCAGGTCGGCACCCGGGCAATCGAGGTTGCCGGTGAGGGCGCGCAGGATGGCGCGGGCATGCATGGTGGCACCGGCCGGTTTGCCGATCTGGTCGACCGAAGTACCCCACTGGATGTTGCCCGGCTTGTTCATAGCGTACATGTGGGCACCGGCGCGAATTTGTTCCGGCGTCAGCCAGGTCCGTTCTGCGGCCCATTCCGGTGAGAAGTCGACGACATGCTCAGCCAGTTCGTTGAACCCTTCGGTGTATTCCATGACAAAGTCCTGATCCATCAGGCCTTCGTAGATGATGACGTGAATCCAGGACAGAGCCAGAGCCAGGTCGGAACCGGGGCGCAGTGGCAGCCAGAGGTCGGCCTTTGATGCGGATTCGGTAAAGCGTGGGTCGATCACGATCACCTTCATGCCTTTGGCTTGCAAATCGGCAATGTGATGGGCTTCCGGCATCCCAGAGGCGCCAGGGTTCTGGCCCCACAGTACGATACATTTACTCGCGCCGATGTCGAGGTCGAAGGGGCACCAACCGTAGATCGCGGTCTCCACCATAAAGGTCGGAATCCAGCACAGGTGGGCATTATGGAAACCGTTCGGGCTGCCGAACAGGTTCATAAAGCGGCGGCGGGCCCAGTCATCGGTCCGTTGCGTACCGCCTGCTGTGGCGACAGCTTCGGCACCAAACTTGTCGCGGATGTCCGAAAGCTTGGCGGCAATCTCTTTGATGGCCTGGTCCCATGGAATTTGCTCCCACTTGCCTTCACCGCGCTTACCAACCCGTTTGAGCGGGTAGTTGACGCGATCAGGATGGTCCAGATGTTTGAGGGCAATATTGCCGCGGCAGCACAGGCCGCCCTGGTTGGTCGGGAACTCGGGGTCGCCTTCGATGGCCAGGACTTTATCGTCCTTCACATAGGCAAGCACACCGCAATTCTGATGGCAGAAGTAACAGGCCGACTTTTTTACTTCTACCCCTTCTTGAGTTAAATCAACGTTTCCTATCATAGCTCCTCTCTCATGGCTCTCGCTCGAACGTTTCTTCATATTGACTAAGCAGTCCGTGACAGTGTTAATGCTCAGCAAACGAATCATTTCAAGGCTTTGGGCGATCGATCACAAAACTTATGATGCGCCTGATGACGCTTGAACCTCTTTTTTTGCAACTTGCAAGCCAAAGCCTGTCTTCTTGTTGTGAGGATTTGACAGCAGATGTACTAACTCGTTGCAAACACCGGGAAAATCCAGCAAATGGCTTTTGCGAAAGAGGGTACTTTCAGAGGATGGGACAATTGACCTGGAGTGATTTTCTAGTAATGAGAATCTTTTTCTGCGAACGGGGTTTCATTTTGAGACCGGGAGGGAGGGAAACTTTCCTCCTTGCGTTTTTATCTTGAACGCAAGGAGGATAAATTTGACGACAAATAAGAGGCGAGTGGGGGGAAGTCGTGGATCAGTTGACCGAAATATTGTAATCCTTCAGTTTGCGATAGAGAGTCGACCGACTCAGTCCAACGATTTCCGCAGCCGTCGGGATACAGTTGTTGGCGCGTAGCAGAGCGGCTTCAATCGCTTCTTTTTCAATTGTTTTGATGCAGAGGTTGTGGTCGCCGGCCCCGGCAAATCTGGGAAGCCCCGTCGAGCTGGGCGATGTCGTATCGTCCAGGACGTAACCGGGCAGGTTGGATGGCTCAATCACGTTATCGTTGGCCGTATTAATGGCGTGATGGATCGCGTTCTGCAGTTGCCGAACGTTCCCCGGCCATTTGTACTGATTGATGACCTTTTCTGCCTCAGGGCTAAGTTGTGGCTCCTGCCAGCCCATGCGTTGGCAGTAATTGCGAATGAACAACCGGCTCAATAATGAGATATCTTTGCCCCGCTCTCTAAGTGGCGGAATAAATATTCCGAGAACTGAAATGCGGTAATAGAGGTCTTCACGGAAGGTTTTCTCCTCGACCATCTGCTGCAAATCCTTGTTTGTTGCTGCAACCAGTCGGAAGTCGACTTCTTTGTAGCGGTTGCCACCGATGCGCATTACCCGTTTATCCTGCAGACTGCGCAATAAGATCGCTTGATGTTCTAAGGGCATATCGCCGATTTCGTCAAGGAACAGGGTGCCGCCGTCGGCCAGTTCGATCTTGCCCGGTTTGCCACAGCGTTCGGCACCGGTGAAGCTGCCGCCCTCGTAGCCGAACAGTTCACTGCCGACAAGTTCCCGCGGTAAGGCGGCACAGTTGACGGCCATGAAAGGGCCGTTCGGACGGTAGATATTATGAATTGAATGGGCGAACAACTCTTTTCCGGTACCACTCTCGCCAATCAGCAGGATGTTCTCCGGTGATGCGGCAAAGCGGCTGGCCTGGGCAATGGTTGATTTAATCGCCACGCTTTCGCCGAGGATATCTTCAATCTGGTATGTTGCGGATCTCCCTGAGCGGTTGCTTTGTGCATTGTTGAGTTTTTCACAGCTGATAAGCTTGAGAATGACGACATCGAGTTTCTTGGTGTATTGATTCAGAATCGGGCGCACCGAGATTCTGTAGGGTCTGGCTTTGTTGGTGCCGACCTTGACACACTCATCAACGGTAAAGCTTTCCCCTTTATTCGCACGGTGCATGATGGAAGATTCCGCACTGAGGAACTCGTTGAGATTTCGATTGCCGATCTCTTCGGGATGGGCTCTGAAAATGCGCATGGCCTCGTTGTTGATCTGACGGATTTTGCCTTTATTATCGACGGCAATCATCCCCTCATCGATAAAAGCAAAGGAGGCGGTGAGGCTTTCGTGGGCACTTGCCATGTTGTCTTTGGCTTTTTTCAGCTCTTCATTGAGTTTTGTAGCGTCCTCAAGCGATTTTTCCAAACATTCGGTGTGGTTCACCAACTTGATTTTTGTCTCGATCGAGGTTGCCAATGACGAGATCAGGCCGAGCGTGTGCATGTACAGGTGGTTAATCTTGTCGTCTTCCAAGTCTTCGACCAGCGGCGGACTAAGGACAACGATGGCAGCCTTCACTTCGCCATCCTCTCCCATGATCGGTGCGGCCGAGGCAATCCGGTTTTGCAGGGGAACACAGTAGTTCTCCGGTCCAATCAGTTGGACAGGACGTTTCAAGTGAAAGCAGAGACCGTGAGCGGTTGTTCCTTCTGATTCCTCGTCAGCCAAGATGCCGATTCGCGAGCCGCACTCGCCAACTTTGTCGTCAGCCCAGACTCCCTCATGACACAGAATCATTCCGGACTTATCGAATAAGTAAAACATGTAACCACAGGCCACCATTTGCTCTTTACATGGTTTGACCTGTTCAGAGGTGATCTCTATGAGTTGCTGGTGTTGTTCGCGAAGCTTGGTGAGCTGGTCTTCGTTGGGGATGGTCACAACCTTATGAGGGTTGACCCCCATTTTGCGGGAGCGCATCCAGGATGCGGCGACATCTTTGTCCATGCATGGGTAGTCGCTGGGATCGGCTGAGGGGTTTTTTAAGAACTCTTCTTTGCAGCGAAGAATCTCCTGCCATCGCTTTTTGGTCAGCTTATCTTTCTCGGCGTTTGCAAAAAGGATCTGAGTGCCTAAAACCTCTGTAATCTGTTCTCGCAACGACATGGACCGTTCTCCTTTGAACTGAGGATGTTAAGTAAAAGCGTAGAGATTAAACATGCAAAGTTTGTACCGGCAGTTGCACCTTCCAATCACCACGTTTCTATTAATCGAAGTAAAACCTTTTTGTTTTTATATATCGGTAACTTACTAATGAATCAGTTGTCTGCGAAATAGCTGCTACTCATGTGGGAGCTGCCTATGTGAAAAAGTGAAAAATGTGCCTTAAGTGGTATCGCTGATGTTTCTACTTTATCTCACTTTAGACAGGAAGGGTGGGGGTTTCGGTCTTAATTTTTATCAATAAAACACTTCTATTTCTTTGATTATTTCTTTCTGAACGTTCGTTTCAAAATGACACGAGACGTTCGACCAATCTCAAAATAAAACAAAGCTTCCCTGTTGAATGATCGTTCAAAATGGATCAGTCATGTCTCCTTTTTGAGCCAGAGTGTTAAGAAAACGCACACTTAATAAAAATATCAAGAGGGTGGCACCTTTATTGCTCACATCAGTCAAACCAGGAAGAGAAAATCTATTGGCAACAGGATGTTCTCTGTAAGTTCTCTTTTGTTTTTAGTTAGTTAGAGCCTGTTTGTGAACAATGAAAAGCCGAATGAAACGATCGGAGGGTCTAAATGCCATATCAAATCGAATTCGCAACTGCTGCTGAGGAAGACGTACTGAGCAGTATTTTTTCCGCGAGTGATATGGCCGTGGTCGGTGCTATCGAAGATCACGTTATTTTGAAAGATCACGCGGCAATTTACGGTGGTGGTCTGCTCTACCAACTGGACATCAACCTTTTTCATTTACTGACGATTGTTGTGCAGGTTGATGGTCGTAGCTGTGGTCTTGGGAAAAAATTGCTGCAACCGATGTTGGAGAATCCTTGGAAGTATTGTCGTGATGCTGTTGGTGAACCTCAGCAGAACTACCGTGTGACCACGGTCTCAAGGGGATGCAGCCGGGGGTTTTATCTGAAAAACGGTTTGATTGATTGTGCTTTCGATCAACTGAGGGAGCCTTTTAATCGTCAATGTGACGTCTGTCCCGATGTCCTTCAATGTGGATCGGCAGCAATGGTTTACCAGGGACAGTGACGCTGGTCTTTCAATGAGAGAACCAATTGAGGAAGCTATGGGGAGTTCATTCAAAATCCTAGGCTCAGGTGCCGGACCAGGCGTTCCGTCGTTTTTCTGCGATTGCAGTGGATGCCGCGAGGCACGTGCTAATTCTCGCTATTGCCGGACGCGTAGCGGAGCCTTGCTTCGCTCGGGGAACGCGAATTATCTCATTGATACCTCTCCCGATCTCAGAGCGCAATTAGTGCGTGAGAACCTTGAAGGAATCGATGGAATTTTTCTGACCCATTGGCACTTTGATCATTTCGGTGGACTCGGTGAGATGGAATATTACGTCAAACTCGACCGCAAAGAACCGATTCCTCTCTATTTGCCGCCGTCCGCAGTCGACAGTTTCCATGCGGCATTCCCCTATCTGCACGATGTTTTGGTACCCCAACCATGGGAGTTTGGAAAGACATACAAACGTGGTGATGTAGGGATCACTGCGCTCCCTGCCAACCATGGGATTGAGACCGCCGGTTTCCTGATTGAGTCGGACGTCTCAAGACTTGCCTATTTCCCTGATACATCAGGTTTGCCGGATGTGACCAAACGTCAGGTTGAAGCAATTGATTGTCTCATTTGCGATGCGACTTTCAGTGATTCTAACTGGTTTCCTGACAGCCATATGTCCATAGCCGAGGCGATCGAACTGGGCAAAAGCATCGGGGCAAAAAATACCGTCCTGACACATCTGGCGATTCATTACGGCAACCCGGTGACAGTGGAGGAGCTGAACGGGCGCTTGAGCGATCTGCCGAATGTTTTTTTGGCGCATGACGGGATGCAATTCAATCTATTGCGAGGGGCAGATGAAGATTTCACTCGGAAGTAAAGCGATAGCTGTCCCTTCACCTGTCTGGGTGATCGGAAGCTATGGGTCCAGTGCACAACCGAACATCATGGTTGCTTCCTGGGCCTCGATCTGCTGTACAACCCCGGCGTGTGTCGCAGTGTCCTTACGCGCCAGCCGAGCGACCTATGCCAACATTGTTGAGCATCAGGCCTTTACCATCGGCATCCCATCGCGTGACTTTTTGATTGAGACCGATTTTATCGGCAGTGTCTCAGGAGTCCTGGTTAACAAGTTCTTTGCCACCGGGCTGACTCCGGTGCGCAGTAGCGTTGTCGATGCCCCCTATGTGGAGGAATTTCCACTGATTATGGAGTGCTCGTTACTGCACATGTTGGAGATTGGTTCCCATACGCAATTTATTGGCCAGGTGATGGATGTTAAGGCCGATGAAGAGGCTCTTGGTGAAAACGGTTTACCGTCGGTTGAGAAAATCAAACCACTGATCGGCAGTGCTGGCGATCGGTCCTATTACTCTATTGGAAAATGGCTGGGGGAGACACCTCTGGCCAACAACTGGTTGGCAGATAAGCTCTTTGTCGACGAGAAGCTGGTTGATGCGCCGATTGATGAAGTCGGCAGTTTATCTCAAGATAACCCTGATTGTTTAAAAGTGAGAAAATCATGAAATTGATCGATTCTTTTGGACGCCAAATCAATTACCTGCGCTTGTCAGTGACAGATCGTTGCAACCTCCGTTGTAAATATTGTATGTCGGAGGATGGGGTTGCAGCGTGTCAGCACAACGACATCCTGCCCTACGAAAGTCTGCATCTTATCGCGCAAGCCGCGGTCTCAATGGGAATAGAGAAAATTCGCGTTACCGGTGGTGAGCCGTTAGTGCGCAATGGCATCGTCCCGTTTCTGGCTCGGCTTTCCGCCATCGATGGCCTGCGACACCTGGCGATCTCGACAAATGGCATCCTGTTGCCGGAAATGGCACAGGATCTGTTCCAGGCCGGGGTCCAACGTTTGAACATCAGCATGGACTCGTTACAGGAAGACAAGTATCGGCAGATCACCCATGGCGGCGACTTGAAAAAAGTGTTTGCCGGTTTAAAAGCTGCTGAAAAAGCAGGTTTCCCACCCCCTAAAATCAACGTGGTGGCCATGCGTGGTTTTAATGACGATGAGATTTTCGATTTCACTGAGATGACCAGAGATTATGGCTATTCAGTACGCTTTATCGAATACATGCCGACGTTGGATCTGGTCGATTGGCAAAAACAGGTGATCTCAGGGCAGGAAATTCTCGACCGTATTTCCAGCAAATATCAATTGGAAGAGGTTGAAAAAGGACCTTTCGCCGGACCGTCGAAGGATTATCGGATTGCCGGCGCTCAGGGATCTATCGGTATTATCACCGCTGTTTCAGGGCATTTCTGTGCCACCTGTAACCGGATCAGGATCACCTCGACCGGTAAAGCCAAGAGTTGCCTGTTTTCCAACCATGAGATCGACCTGGCTCCATTGCTGCGTAACCATAATCAAGTCGGTGTCAGGCGAAAACTTGAGGAGCTGGTTGAGAACAAACCGCAATGCCATGCCCTGTCCATTGACGGGTATGAGCACGAAAATTTTTTGATGTCGCAGGTTGGTGGTTAACGCACGACCAATCGTGAATGGGCAGAACATAACAAAGGACTGAAGGTATGAGTGAAACAGAAAAAAAGTTACCGGCATTTACGACCAAAATTGACGATGTTGAGGTTTCCATCGACATGACCAGAGAGCTCATTGAAGAATTGGGGGCACAGAAGGTCAACTTCCTGGAAGTTTACCGTTTGATTGAGAGTTTTGCCCACAATCTTCTGGAAAACAAAAATGACTCTGAGTTGCGCTTGGAAAATGAAGACACCAAAGCGTTTATTGACCTGGATATCAAATGGCAAGACGAGAAAATGGTCAAGGTTAAGATTCTGGACGTTGACATGAAGCAAGTCGACCAGGAAGGCCTACCGGTGCGTCCCAAAGATGCCAAGTTTGATTTCGGCAAAATCGAGCAGGAAATTGAAGAAGAAGCTCGGGCTTTGGAAGCACAGGCGGCTCAGGCCCGTTAAGGCTCTGAACAGGGATTACCATGCCAGCTCAGCAGATGAACATAGCAAAACGCCAGGCCCTGCTCCTGTTTATTCAGGGGGAGGGCAAAGGCAAATCGTTCGGCTTTGGTCGGCGGATGGATCAGTCGATCCATCAGGCCATGATCTACCGGACCTACGATCTGCTGCAGCGTATTCACCACACTGATATTGTTGTTGTCCAGGATGGCGAAGCGCCACTTTTGGCGGACGCCATCTATTTGCCGCAACGCGGCACCAATCTCAATGAATGTTTCTGCACTGCGTTGCAAGATACATTTGCCCTCGGTTATGAACGGGTGGTGGCGGTCGGGGGAGATATCCCGACTCTGGACAGCAACGATCTATATCAAGCTCTGTATAGCAACGAGGTTGTTCTTGGCCCAAGTTGCGACGGCGGTTTCTATCTGGCCGGTCTGGGAAAAGAGGATGTTCGATTCTTTAATAACCTGCCCTGGCGACAATCACACCTTTTTTCCCATTTGATCGAGCGCCTTGCCGACAGCCGTCGCTGTTGCGAGCAATTGCCACGACGCCGTGATATTGATCATGCGACAGATGGACGGAAAAATGCTTCTTTATTGATGAAGCTGGTCCATGTCTGGCTCAACATTTACCCATCCATCCATTCTCGATCCACCGCAAGGGGTCAGTTCCTCACTGATCGAATTCCGGAGCCACGCTATTCCGCACTCCCCCCTCCCGTATTCTCTCTGGCCTGATTTTTTCGGCCATCGACTCTTTCACAAGAATCTGCTCACAGCCCTCGGCTGATGTGCAGTCGTCTGTATAGATTAGATATGACGCTGAACGTTGTCATTGGCAGGGAAACGTGTGTCTGGCAGCTCGGCGGGTAACAAGGATGAGTGCGTATGATTGTATCTCGAGAATTTCTGGGCGAGTTGCTTGGAACGTTTATTTTAGTGCTGTTTGGCTGTGGTTCCGTTGCCGTTTCAGTGCTGTTCGGTTCACTGCAGGGGTTACTTCAGGTTGCCCTGGTTTGGGGAATCGGAGTGAGTCTGGCTATTTATCTAACGCGACATCTGTCCTGCGCACATTTGAATCCGGCGGTCAGTTTGGCCATGGTTTTGGGGCAACGAATGCGGGCAGAGAAACTTCCGGTTTATCTTTGCGGGCAGTTTTTAGGTGCGTTCTTCGCCGGTGTGGTTGTCTATCTGTTGTTTTCTCCGTCAATTCTGGCGTTTGAAACAGTGCATGGCATTGCACGAGGATCAAGTGAATCGGTCAAGCTGGCTATGATTTTTGGCGAATATTATCCAAACCCGACGGTGACGGCGGTTGTTTCATTACCGTTAGCCATGATGGCGGAAGCATTTGGCACGTTTGTACTGGTGTTGATGATTTTTGCGCTGACCGAGGGATGCAATGTCGGACGTCCGGATAATGCTCTGACTCCGGTCTTTATCGGTTTGACGGTTACATCAGTGATCTGTCTGATCGCTCCCTTGACCCAGGCCGGGTTGAATCCGGCCCGTGATTTCGGCCCCCGCGTGGTCACTTGGCTGGCAGGGTGGGGCAGCGCCGCTTTTCCCGATCATTGTGGTGGTTTTTTCTGGGTTTATGTGGTTGCGCCGATCATCGGCGGACAACTTGCTGCGCTATTTTTTATGTATCTGTTGGAACCTGCAATGAACCAGGTTTGCACAACCTGCACAGATCGTCATTAGGAGTTTTATCGATGTCTTGTCGTTTGATTTTAGTCGGTGGTTTTCTGGGAGCCGGGAAGACCACGTTACTCGCTGAAACGGCGCATAAATTGTCCCTGCAAGGACTGAAAGTTGGTTTGATCACCAATGATCAGGCGACCAATCTGGTCGACACGAGAATGCTTGTCCGTTCCGGGGCCGGCGTGGCCGAAGTCAGTGGCAGTTGTTTCTGTTGCAACTTTCAAGGGCTGCTGGATGCCATGGATCAGCTCAAGAAAACGTTTGATGCCGATATTGTGCTGGCCGAACCGGTTGGTAGTTGCACCGATCTGTCAGCAACCATCATTCAACCGTTGAAGGATAAGCTGCAATCAAAGCTGCTGATCAGCCCTTTGACTGTTCTGGCCGACCCAATCAAACTCGGCGCCATTCTGGCTGGAGGAACTGCCGGTCTTCACGATGACGCAGCCTATATCTACCGCAAGCAGTTGGAAGAGGCTGATCTGATTCTGATCAGTAAGGTTGACCTCCTGACACTGCCGATGGTCGATGATCTACTGATCCGGGTGAGAAAAGCGTTCCCTTCTGCCATCGTTCAGCCGCTCAGTGCGGAAAGAAATGTTGGCTTGGACTACTGGCTGGATCATGTTCTGCATAAAACCACAGCCGGCAACACACTTCTGGATATTGATTATGATCGCTACGCAGAGGGGGAGGCCGTGCTTGGGTGGTTGAACGCCCGTTTTGAATTGCGCACCACCGCAGGCACCTGGCGCACCTTTGCTGAAGCGATTATGACCCGACTTCATCACCAGTTTGCCGAAAGAAACCTGCCGATTGGTCATGTCAAACTGATTGTTGAAAGCGAATCACAGGTGTTGTTTGCCAACCTGACCGGAACGGAAATTGAGCCAAAAATTCGTGGCGAGATGACATCGACACCCCATGCAACGATGACCATTAATGCGCGGGTCGAAACCTCACCCGAAGAATTACGGCAGATTATCTGGCAGGCGTTGCAGCAGTCCAGCGACGGCATCAACGTGTACCAGGAGCAGTGGAACTGTTTAAAACCGGGACGTCCGGAGCCGACGTACCGCTATTCTGAACTTGTGGCATAGCAAATTTACGTTGCCATGCATTGAAGGAGATCGTGATGAAACATCGGCATAACCTATCCTTCGTCGTTAGTTTTCTTGGGATGTTGCTCTTATTCACCCCCTTGGCGTCAGCAGCAAAGTCTGCTGAACCTCTTCGGCTTGCTTATCCAAACAAGGTTTGCTACGAGCCGTTTATTGTCGCCAATGCCAAGGGTTTTTTTGCTGCTGAAGGACTGAATGTCGATATCAAACTGGTTGGTGGCGGAATTCTGGCCGCGGAGAGTTTGATCACCGGTGCTGCAGATGTTGCAGCCATGGGCGACGCCCCTTTTCTGATTGCTGCGTCACGCAGCAAAAACGTGCGGCTGCTGACTGCGTATGCCGCAGGCCGCAAGATGCACCGGCTTGTTTCGCGCCGTGAGCTGACCGATATCCACCAGCTTGAAGGGGCGAGGATCGGTATCCAGATGGGGTCGAGTACTTACGGAGCATTGTTGGCCTGGAGCAGCTCTGTCGGGCTGGATGTTAACAAGATGAGCTTTGTTCCCCTCAACCCACTCGACATGCCGCAGGCGATGCAGACCGGGCAGATTGATGCCATGGCCGGAAGCGAACCGTGGCCGAGCAACGTTGAAGCCTTGTGTGCTGACACGGTTCATGAACTGACCGATTTCAGTGCATTGAACAACACCTTTCCTGCTGTTTGTGTTGCCACAAAGCAGATGCTCGAAGAACGTAAAGAGGATCTTGATGCTCTGATCAGTGCCTTACACAAAGCCATTGAGTTTATGCACGAACATCCGGATGAAACCGTGCGCATTGTGGCCGCAGTCACCGGACTTCCGTCGCAGCAGCAGCGTCAATGCACCTACAGTCTGACTTGGCGGGTTGGTTTTGATGAAAATGAACGTGCCAGCATGGCGATGACGGCTGATTATCTCAAAAGCATGGGGAAAATCGAGCTGATTCCAGATTACTCAGCCGTCTATTGAAAGGGGCAAGATGATGAAAATGAACAAAACAAACTCTTCAGGTCTCGACTGTTTAACACACTACGAACGGTTCAATTTTGAGGGAATACCGATCTATGTCAATCCGCTTGCACCCGATTGGTTTGTGCCGACGACCGCGGCTGAGGCGGCTTTAGAGCGGTCCAGAGCCGGTTACGTTGAGAGTGAACTGTCCGAACAATTGCACGTGCAGCACCTGCTGGAGCGGCTGCAACCGGCAGCAGAGACGGCCTACACCGGACGAGCGGCACATCGTCAGCTTACAGCGTTAAAAGAATGCTGGCTGCATATTACGAACCGCTGCAACATGAGTTGTTCACATTGTCTGTTTGCTTCGGGCGAGGGGACTTGTGCTGAGTTGTCGCGCACTGATCTGTTCTCGGCCATCGATCAGGCCCACGAACAGGGGTGTCGGTTGTTTTATTTCACCGGTGGCGAACCACTGGTTCATCCCGACTTTACCGATGCCTGCGAGCGGATTCTGGCGGATGAGGACGCTCACCTGGTTATTTTGACCAATGGCCGGGCGTTAACAACGTATGAAAACTGGTTGCAGCAGCAGGATTGTCGTCGTTTGCACTTTCAAATCAGCCTTGACGGCATGCAGGAGAATCACGAGGCGCTGCGCGGTCGTGGCAGCTTTGCCGAGTTGCAGCGCAATCTCCAGTGGCTCACAGGTCTTGGTCTGTCGGCAGCCTTGTCGATGTCGATCAACAGTACGAATGTGCATGAAATGACCGCTGCCGTTGATTTTGCCGCTGGCCAGGGGATCCGCAACCTGCACTTCATGTGGTTGTTCGTCAAAGGCAAGGCGGGACGCGAGCTGTTTGTTGCGCCGCAGGAGATCTTTGGTCATGCCCGGCAGGCTTACGAGTGCGCCGAGAAAAAGGGGGTCACAATTGATAATTTCACCATTATGCAAAGCCAGGTGTTTAATTTCAGCGGTATTCGCATGGATCTCAATAACGCCTGTTGGGAAAGCCTGGCCATTGGTCCGGATGGCACCATCTATCCAACCCCGGCGATGGTGTTTGAAGACGATTTGCACTGCGGCCATTTGAGCGATGGTTTAAATCAGGTATGGCGCCACAGCCCGTTGATGGAGAAGATCCGCTCTCTGTCGGTTGTCGACAGTCCGCAACTGGCGTCCGACCCGTTGCGGTTTTTGCTTGGCGGCGGCGATATCGACCACAGTTATCTCTCATCGGGTGCGTTTGTCGGCCAGGATCCGTATCTCCCTCTTTATCGCGACATGGCGCTCTACCTGATTGCACGTGAAGCCGGCCAGTTTCCTGACCAGGAGAGCCTTTCATTGCGCTCACGTATGGGAGAGCGGGTCGATGAATGCGACGAGAGTGGCGAATCCGTCTGTTTCACCCATTCCAACTGTGTTCTTACCTTGTCGGAGGGCGACGGGCATGCTTCGATTCGCTCCTTCTATTCGCAGGCGGCACAAGAGGTCAATGAGGATATCGTCAACCCGGTGCACTATGACAGCGATTTGCTCGAGCATATCCCGGAAACCGCACGGGTTCGCAGTTACGGCTGCGGCAGCCCGGTTATGGATTGCCATCTGCAAGCGGGAGAAACACTGGTCGATCTTGGTTCCGGCACCGGCGTGGAATGTTTTATTGCCGCAAAGCAGGTCGGCCGTCAAGGCCGGGTTTACGGCATTGATATGTCCGACACCATGTTGGCTCAAGCCAACTCAGCTCGTGACACGGTGGCTGAAAAGCTTGGTTACGCCAATATCGAATTCAAGAAGGGGTTCCTCGAAGAGCTGCCTTTGTTAGACGGTTGCAGCGACGTGATCATCTCCAACTGCGTCATCAACCTTGCATTAAACAAACGGCAGACATTCAAGGAAATTGCCCGTGTTCTCAAACCGGGCGGTCGTCTGCTAATTTCCGATATCATCCACAATACCGAGGTGCCGCTGGCGATTAAGCTCAACGAAAAATTGCGTGGTGAATGTATTGGTGGTGCCATGCATGAGCGTGACCTGTTCGGCATTCTGGAAGATTTCGGCTTTGAAAATATCAGCGTTGTTAAACGCTATCTGTATCGCGAAATCAAAGGCTATCCGTTTTATTCACTCACCTATCAGGCGTTCAAACCGGGGCCAAAGAACGAGACCCGCTTGCTCTACCGTGGTCCTTTTGCCGGTGTGGTGACCGATGATGGTCACGTGATTCAGCGTGGCTGCAGCACAGCCGTCAGCCTGCCGGAGAACCTGCCAATGGGGGCGGACGTCATGCTGCTCGACGCCAAGGGCCAAGTGACCAATTTTGAACAGGAGATGAGCTGTTGCTGTCTGCCCGATTGCAGCCCTGATCCTGATCGGCCACAGGTCGAGAGCAGTCATAAATCAGGCTGTCTGGTGTGTGGTGAGCCGATCACCATTCTCACCGAGCCGAAGGAGTTGGAGTGCCACTATTGTGGTAAGCGCGAGCGGGTTGAAAGCTGTTGTGAAGATGGCCATTTTGTCTGTGACCAATGCCACATCCAGCCTGCAGCAGATGCGATTCGCAATCTGTGTCTGACCAGCAAAGAAAAGGACGTTGTCGCAATGTTTCAACAGTTGCGATTGAATCCGGCATTTCCGACCCACGGTCCCCATCACCATCCGATGGTTCCGGGGATTTTGCTAGCCGCCTATCGCAACAATGGCGGGAATGTCAGTGACGAAGATATTATTACCGGGATCAATCGCGGTACTCAGGTGCCGGGAGCGTCTTGCTCCTTTTTCGGTGTCGATGGCGCGGCCATCGGGGTTGGGATTGCCTTCTCGGTGATTTTGAAGGCGTCGCCTTTTGATGGCACGTTGCGTCAGGCGGTGCAGAAAATTGTCATCAGGGTGGCTGAAAAAATTGCCGCGCACCCTTTCAGCCGCTGCTGTCAACGCGAATGTCTGCTGGCATTGCAGGAAGCCGAGGCCATCTCGAAAGAGCTGACCGACACCATCATTCCAGCGCAAAATGTTCTGGTGTGTGATCAGTTCAAACAGGCTGATCTCTGTGCCGGTAAGCGGTGTCCGTTTTTTCCGACATCACAGAATAACGTGTGAAGGAGGATTTCGCGTTGGGTTCGAACGGCAAAAAGAGAGCGTCCGGTAACCTGCTTTATGGTGTTGCCGCTTTACTGCTGATTGTGCTCGGCTGGCAGTGCATCGCCTGGTCGGTCAGTTGGTGGCGAGGTGTCTCTTTTCCGACCCCTTTCGAAACCGGCTGGAAACTGGTGAAGATGTTGGCGGGAGAGCCGCTGCTTGGCTATTCAATCTATCTGCATACCCTCAGTAGTATGGGGCGTTGGCTGGGTGGTTTTTCCATCGCCGTATTCAGCGGTGCATTGATCGGTATGGCTGCCGGACGTTGGCGGACGTTTGAACGGCTGACAATGCCGTCGGTTCAGGTTCTGCAGTTAATTCCTGGTCTGGCGTGGATTCCTGTTGCCATTTTACTGTTTGGAATTGGCGATGGCGCGACCCTGTTCATGATCGCGGTAACAGCCTTTGCGCCGATTGCCATCAATGTCGCCGGGGGCGTCAAACGGGTTGATGAGATGTACATCCGTGCGGCGCGTATGCTTGGCCTCAATAACCGCATGCTGTTCCGGAGCGTTCTACTGCCGGGGGCACTGCCCCATATTCTGAGCGGTTTGCGGGTTGGGCTTGGCAGCAGTTGGCGGGTATTGGTGGCCGCCGAAATGGTCGTGGGGCGCGGCACCGGACTCGGTTACGCCATCATCCAGTCGCGCTGGACGCTTGATTTTGCTAAAGCCTTTGTCTGTATTGCCATTATCTGTGGTATCGGACTGATCATGGAGCGGGTGATCTTTATTCCATTGGAAAAAAGAACTCTCGAACTGTGGGGCTTGAAAAGGGAGGTGTGAGCATGTTGATCGACGTTGTCGATATCAGCAAGGCTTATACGCAAGACGATAAAGGCGAGCCTGAGCCGGTGGTGGAGGATCTTTCCTTTGCCGTTGCCGAAGGGGAGTTTGTCTGCATCATCGGGCCGAGTGGCTGTGGTAAATCCACGTTGCTCAACATACTCGCCGGGTTTATCCCGCCTGATCGGGGAACAATCTTTTTTGACGGGCGGCGGGTGAACCGTCCCGACCCCGAACGAGCCGTTGTCTTTCAGGACGCTACCCTCTTTCCCTGGATGAACCTGCGTCGCAATCTCGAATTGGGACTCAAGGCTGCCGGTGTAGCGAAAACGCAGTTGCACGATATTGTCAACGACAGTCTCGCCCTGGTTGATCTGAAATGCTCTCAGAAGGCTTATCCGCATCAGCTTTCCGGCGGCATGAAACAACGGGCGGCATTGGCCCGGGTATTGGCTCTGCAGCCGCGGTTGTTGTTGATGGATGAACCCTTTAGTGCTCTTGATGCCGATACCCGCGAGCATCTGCAGGATCAATTGCTGAAAATCTGCGCCCAGCGTCGACAGACGGTTGTTTTTGTCACTCATAGCGTCGAAGAAGCGGCTTATCTGGCTGATCGGGTTGTTATTATGGGGCGGCCACCGAACCGCTGCTATGCCACGCTGCGGATTCAGCGTGGGCTGGAGCGCAGCCGTACAGACAAAAAGCAAAGGGCCAATATCCTTCGGCTGCGTGCCGCACTCAAAGATTTTTGCCGTCAGGTGCCGGATGGCGCAAATGCGCCGCAGGTCTAGCTAGCGTACACTGCTTAAAAGAACCAGATGGAGGAGGGGAGGTCTAGGGTTGTTTATCGCCCTGGGCCTTTTTTCTGGTTGGAGTTTGACTGAATAGATCCGAGATCGTGGGCCGGTTCGGCCTTTGAATAGATGCTTAACACGGTGACGGTGATGATGATTACCCCCATGCCGACCATTTGTGAGCCTGCAAGACTCTCATGTAAGACGACGACGCCGAATAGCGCTGCAGTTACCGGCTCGATCATGGCCACAATTGAGGCTGACGTCGGGCCGGTGTGTTTCAAGCCGAGAAGATAAAGGGTAAACGACACCCCAGCCCCCAGTATGCCCAATCCGGCAATCAACGGCCATTGGGGCGCACTGAGAATGGCGTAACTTATTTCAACATGATCGAACCAGACGAGGAGGGTGGCGAGCATCGCAAATGCGATGGAAAGAATCGCCTGTGGACTGCCGTACTGCGTGGCATACTTGAAACCGAAAATAAAGATTGTGTAAGACACACCGGCAAGTAATCCGGCGCTGACGCCGAACAGTGTCACGTTGCTTGCATCGAGATCGTAGATCTGTGTCAGCAGGACGATGCCAAGCATCACCGTCGCGATGGCTGTCCATTTCAACACTGTGGGGCGTTCAAGTTTCAGGGCAAATGAGACTAGGCAGACAAAGACCGGTGCGCTGTACATCAACGTTACTGCGATTGCGACATTGCAGTGCGTAACACTGACAAAATAAAAAGAGAAATTCCCTGCGACACCCAAACCGGCGATCGCTGACCAGAACCACATGCGCCGGTTGTTCAATCCGCTGCCGTGTGGGCGCAGGCAAAGCCAGCCGAGAAAGATCAGCAAGCCGATGGTTCCCCGGTAGAATGACAGGGCCAGCGCATCCCAACCACTGGAGATAAGAATACCGGCGATGCCGCCTGAGAGCCCCCAGCATAACGCAGCCAATGCCACAAAAACGATGTTCGCCCCTCTCATTGAAACTCCATTGATCCTGGGTCGGTGTTGGTTTTTGTTCTTTGGTGTCTTGCGGACGGCAACGTCTTTTAGTCCCGGAACATTCTATTTGCCCCCGACATGACCTAAAAAGATAAGTTTAGTCCCAACTCCGCCAGTGACAACATCAATGCGGGCATTGACGATCCCTTTCACGGCGTGATGAACAAAAACAGAAACTCCGTCAATGATCATCTTTTCGTATGTGTCGATCTGTGATGGTTCTGGTTTTCCCCATCGCACGGATGGGACATCTCTCGATTGAGCACCGCCTCAGCTGTAACACACCTGTTCTTTCAGGCTGACGCTGATATCACATTCTCTTTCGACAATAATTTTTTGTGCTTTTGGCGTGAGTCGTAGATTCATGTTTGATCACCCTTTTCATGGCTGATATAGCAGGGTTGAAAAAGTCCCATCCGGGGGCTTTTCAACGGCGCAAGCCGAAAATGCGATGTCCGTCTTACGGACAAAATCAAGGCCTTGAAAAACCGCCCTTGATTTTGGTCGTCCGTCCAAGGGCCTCACAGGCCGTTTTGAACAGCCGGATAGAACCCTGTTGTCAGGAGGCCGCATGCAGACTTTTTAGGCAGGACAGGTCCGGGACCGTGGAGTGTCCCGAACCTGTCTCTAGAGTGTTGAAAAGTCATCCCCAGGGCTTTTCAACACCCTGTTTGTCAGATGTTTGGCGGCAGATAGATCTTGTTGCGCGAGTCGCCAATCGCTTTAGCCCCCAATTTTTTCAGCCCGTTGATCAGTTCAGGCAACTGTTGGCGTGGAATGCCCATGAACATCAGTTCGTCGCCGATATCAGAACTGGCGCGACATCCGTAACAGCCCAGGGAAAGATTGAAACGCTGCTGGGTATAGGGGAGCAGGGTGGTTTCAACGCACTGAGCGTTGTAGCCACTCACTTTAAAGTCAAAACGTTTGCCGGTGCTGTAGGAGGCACTCATGGTCAACCACATGATCTGTTCCGGCTTGGCGATCACCGCGATCACATCCGGTGTGACCTTCGCATCTTTCAGCGGGCTGACCAGGGTGGCCAGGGTCGATTTTTCCGGTAACCGTGGCCGCTCCTTGATCATCTGACGGGCCGCCTCCATCGATGCCAGTTTTTTGAAATGGAGATACATTTCACCACTGGCAAGCTTAGGCGGAATTTCCGTCAGGCCGAGGATATGGGTGCCGTCCGGGCAGGCATGGCACTGGGCCGGCATCATCACGGTTTTGCCACGCCGGGCCATCATCAACGACTGGCAATAACGCAGCTTAACGCGTGGCATCGGTGCTGCCGGAAGCGGCTGATCATGACCGATCAAGGAGATCGCCACCGGGTTCCAACGCAGACCAAGGGTTTGGGTCAGAACCTCATGCCATTCTTGGTACTGCTGCTGTTCGGCCGGATCAAGCGGTGGGGCCGACGGCTTAAAGCGTGCCTCCCGATCGGCGGCTTCCTCCGCGCTTTCGATAATGCGAATGGCGTTGGTCGGACATTGGCCGACGCAGGTATCACACGCCCAGCAGGCTGAGGGGTTTACCACCTTTACGGTATTTTTTTCACCGCTGGTTTCGAGTTGAAAGACCTCGACCGGGCAGAAATTAACGCACATGCCGCAGCCGGTACACTGTTCAGTTGCTATCTGGACATCAGGCATCGATTAACTCCCGTGGGTCGTGGTCATCGTTAGGTGGCGTGGTGACGCTCAGGCCGGTCTCTTTTGCCCAGTCGATGAAACGCTGTGGAACCACAACGTCAGACTGGAACTCGGCGGTGTACGACTGCGAATGGGCCAGACTCAAAGCGTGAGCAAGGTCTTCAACATTGTCGATGTCCGCCACGGTTTCGAGGGCGGCGACAGGGATCTGTTTCTCGCTGCAGATATTGATAATGGCGTCGAGAGCCGAGATGCCGTCGGCGTTATAGAAAACCCCTTCAAAGTCCATGGGGGTGTCTTTGGTCAGTCCGATCAGAGAGACGCCGCACGCCTGGCAGGGGCAGTGAACCAAGCCTTTTTGGTGCGACTCCTGAAAACGGTCAAGCCACTGGAAGGCTTGCTTGATATTGTTGGTGGTCATTTGCGGTTGGTCGCCACCTACAGCCACGGCGCAGTCGTAACCGAGTCCCCAGAGTTGCTGGAAGGCATCGTTGAAATGCTCGTTGAAATTCTGGCCGCGATCGGCAATGAATTTCAAATCGATTTGACGTTGGCCGAGTGCGCCAAAAATCTCTTTGAGCCGCGGATGGTCATGTTCCGGGGTGGCACTGATCACAAAATCGTATTCCACGTCCTGTTCGCTGGGTTGTAACTGCTCCAGGGCACGGAAACCGACTTCTGCCGTGTCGAGCATGACAGCCTGGTAGAACTCGGCGGCCTCTTCCGGGGTGAAAATGCCCCCATGTTCCTTTGTCAGGCGCGTTTTGGTGAGACCGGGGGTCGGGACTTTTGTGAAAAAAATCAGTGCTCTTTTCTTAAGGCTCATTTTAGTTCTCCTTTGAGGCCGGAACCTGTTGAAGGTGGTTGGTGTCAGTGGTTGTTTGTCCTACGGGTTGTGCCGGATAGATACAGCAGGGAATGCGGTTGTAGATCCACTGTCCCAGAATCGGGTCCGACGTTTCAAAGGATGCCGTTGTCAGCATGTTGGCGTTGGACGTAAAAGCCCCCCCAAGCTCCGGTGCTGCCAGCGATTGTTCCGGGAACCACCAGCCGTAGTCGACATTGACGACATTGTCTTTCATGATGACGATGCTTAAGGTGAAGCTTGTTTTGCCGTGCGGGGTCTCGACAACGACCTGCTGGCCGTGCTCCAATCCCAGCGATTCCGCGGTTGCTTTGCTGACTTCTGCCTGCGGGACCGTGCCCGGTTTTTTCAGCGTTTTCAGCCAACGAAAAGAAGAGGCCCAGTGGGGTTGCTTGCGGCCACCGGTGATCAATAACAGGGGAAACTCGGCTGATGCGCCCGGTTGCGATTGATGAACCGGTAGCGGTGAGCTTCCGACCTCGTTGAGCACCTCGCAGTACAGCTCAATTTTGCCGCTGGGGGTGGCAAAGCCCGGCTGACCGTTCTTTTCATAGCTTTCGTATTTACGGTATTCCGGAGCTGGCGCATAAATACCTGTTTCGCAGAAGGATTCCCACGTCAGGCCGAGGGGATTAAGGATGTTGTCTAAACTGGTGGTGAAATCCTCCCACGGCCAGAATTCATCTTGACCACAAAGCAGCCCCAATTCACGCCAGAAATCGTAATCACAACGACGCTCATGGAGAGGCTCAATCGCTTGCGGACCACCGTAGGCGATATTGGCAACGCCGGCATTGGTCTGTAAGACCGGGCGTTCCAGGCTGCCGGCCATCGGTAGCACATAATCCGCCAGGGCGGTGACCGAATTGGGAAACAGTTCCAAGGCGACCAGCAGGTCGAGACTCTGTAACGCTTTAGCGATCAGCTCGCTGTCCGCCTGACAGATCAATGGATTGCTGCCACTGACGATCATGGCGCGAATAGGATAGGGCTGACTCTCAAGCATCGCCCGCCATACCAGGTTGGGTTGCGCCGATGTCAGATAGCGTGCCGGAAGCTGCTTGCCATGCTGCAGGGTATAGCGGGTCAGACGCTCGTACCCTTCAAAGGTTTGTAGCTTGATTTTATCCCGGCCAAGCTGTTTCTGGCGTTGCTCGGCAGGCAGCCGGTCTGTCAGCTCAAGGTCGATTTCAGGGATATATTCGGGCATCTCCGACAGGTAGGAAGCGCCGGGACGATCAATGTTTGCGGTCAGCCCTTTCAAACAGGCGATGGCACGGTGGACCTGAACACTGTTGGCGCCGATCTGATCAATGCCGCGGCCATGAAAGATCGACGCCGAGTTTGCATGAGCGTAGAGTTGCGCCGTCTGGATAATCTGTTGGGTCGTCAGCCCGGTGATCTGCGCGACATGTTGCGGGGTATAGTCGGCAACCTGTTGCTTGAGTTGCTCGAAACCATGGCACCACTGTTCAACGAATTGCTGCGGGTAAAGTTCTTCAGCGATGATGACATGCAGCATCCCCAGTGCCAGTGCCGCATCAGTGCCGGGATTCGGTGCCAGCCAATGCGTGGCCAGACGGGCGGTGCGGGTTTCTCTCGGATCAATCACGATTAACGGTTTGCCGGTGAGATTGTAAGCCAGGACCTGACGCCAGAAAAGCGAGTTGTCCGATTCCGCCGGGTTTACCCCCCAAAGGATGGCGCAGCCGGTTGTTTCCGGATCAATTTCGTTTTCCAGTGGCCAGCCAAAGGTGAGGCTGTTGACCCAGATCGACGGATTCCAGCAGATCTGTCCGATGCCGACGTTGTTCGGACTGCCGAACAGGTTCATAAAACGGTGCAGGGGCCAGAATGTTGTGTGTGGACCGCCGATGGAGGTGGCAAGGGTTTCGGCACCAAAATTCTCGCGCAGGTGCAACAGTTTTTCGCTGATCTCATTGAGCGCCTGCTCCCAGCTGATTTGCTGCCAGCGGTTTTCTCCGCGCTCACCGGCTCGTTTCAACGGGTGGTTGATCCGTTGCGGGTGATTGAGGAATTCAAGATTGCTATGAAAGCGCGGACACCCTTTGACGATGCCGACGTCGTAGGGGTAGCGACTCGGGTCCGGTTGCAGGCTGACGATCTTGTCATCCTCGATCTGTGCTTCAAGTCCGCACAGATAGCTGCAGAGGCGACAGTTGGTTTTTGTTGTGCGGTTTGGCATGAACGGGCTCCCTCGCTTGGAAACGAAACCAGAGATTCTCTAAGCGACAGTTTGGGGTTCAGTGTCCTCTGTCAGTAGCTGTATGTTTTGTTGTCCGCGCTCACCGCTCCACATCCCTTCTAATTGCTGTTGGAGTTCGTCATGGTTGATACGCATGTTGAACACCAGCTCGAGAATGTGAACGATTTGCGGTTGAGAAAGAGGGTGTTCGTGATCGGCGTAATGTGCCGTCACTTTTTTTTGTCCTGATTCGAGGCGCTTGACGCATCCCATACAGGCACTGACGCAGTACGTGGTGCTGGTTTGGCGGAATTCTTCAAGGCGCGTTGTGGCTCTTTGATCACTGAGTGGCGCGTCGACCATCGACACCAGCCCTCCGGCACCACAGCAGATCGTTGACGCGTTATGGTGGGCCATTTCGATCAGCGTATTGCCATCGAGCAAGGTGCGGATGGAACGGCCGATCTGGCCACTGTGGCGATCTGGGCAGGAGTCGTGAACCGTGACCGGATCATCCATGGCGGCAACCCTGATTCCGGCTTCGACCATCAGGTGGTAGAGAGAACACACCTCAATTCCGTCAAATTTGTCGTGCAGGTGATAAAAGCAGTTGGGGCAGGCCGTGACGATTTGCTTTACTCCTGCATCCATAAACTCTTTTTCAAGGCGATCGATGTGGCGTGAATGACGCTCGCCAAGACCGATGCTTGCCAGGGGCAAGCCGCAACATTGCTCGTTGAGACCGACTTCCATGCCTTGTTGCTCTAACCAGCTATAGGCTGTTCGTGTCAGTTGCGGTGCATAACTGGACAGAGTACAGCCGGGGAAAAACACAACCGGACTCTTTGTGCGATGCTGTTTTTGATAATCGATCTGCCAGGTTTTGCGATACAGGCTGAACAGGTGATGCTTATGATCAACATGCAGCACCCGGTAGTCGTCGCTATTGACCATGCGGCCCCGGACAAACAACTCGCGGGCGACCAGCATCAGCTTGTTCGGCTCCAGGCCCAATGGACAGTTATGGCCGCAAAGTCCGCATAACGAACATTTTTGAATCGCTTCAACGAACTCGTCTGGGTAGGTACCCTGCTCTGAAAGAATTTTGGCGATCGCCACCGGCGAAAGATTCAATCCTGACAGCACATCGCATTCCTTAAAGCACAGTCCGCAGGAAACGCATTGTTGGGTAAATTGTTGGAGGATCTCTTCTGTCTGACAATGTGAATTTTTCATTGTCTCCTCACAGCGTTTCAAGAGAGTGGACCGATTGCGACGCTTTTGCCTGCCATTCAGCAGGCAACTCATTCAGTTGCGTCAAGTCGAGAGCCGCATAATCTTCAGGACGATTAACATTTTGGAATGCCTGCTCAGCATGTGGAATGTGGCGATATGCGCTCACCGGAAGGAAATAGGTCCAGATGTTACGGAGGAAATTCTGTATTTTTTTGTCGCCGTGCGTGATGGCCTGTTCCAGTTGTTGCAAACAGCGGCGATGGTAGAGCGCGTGGAGTGGTTCCATCCCTTTATCGCTCACAGGAACAACCGCATCGTAGGTTTGGGTCGTTTGGCACAACAGGTTGATCAGTGGCGGACTCAGAAAGGGCATATCGCAGGGAACGACAAAAATACGTTCGGTATTGCTGGTGCTCAGGGCTGCATGAAGCCCGGCAATAGAGCCGATTCCCGGATAGATGTCTTTCTGGCAACGACAGTTCAAAAATGCATATTCGTCAGGCGTATTGGTGATGAGGATCACTTCGGGAAAAAGCGCCGACATCGTCTGGTAGGTCTTTTCGATCAGACAGATGCCGCCCAGATCAAGCAGCGCTTTATTGCGTCCCATCCGTGTTGATTTCCCACCCGCAAGGATGACACCGGTAATCGATTCCTGTTGCGTTCTTTTTTCCGAGATCGCATCGCTGTCATTGTTGTGTAACGACTGCGTTGTCTGGGTTGGAAAAATTTCCTGTGAAGCGTCCACAGAGGCGTGGGACTCGGGATGAAAGCACGTTTGAATCACTGATTTCGATAAGTCCATTGCTTGTCCTTGCTCAATAACGAATGAGAGCGCCGTTGCCGTTTCTGTTTACTGAGTTCAGTGATAAGAATGGCAAGGATCGTGCCATCTGCTCAAGACAGTGCCATGAGGCGCTGAAGCACGGCGATGGCTGTCTGACAACTGTCTTGGTGGTGGGGTGGTGCATCCCCGCAATGCTGTTTTCTTTTGAGACTGAAAAAATCAGCCGTCTCATTTTGCGACGACGTCCCCGGTTTCGATGACATGGCCTGATGGTCACGAGAGTGTGCGTAGAATCGGCCGGTTTGCTGTCTGGTGCAGGGGACTCATTGCAACATGACGACCTTTCTGCGTTGCCCTCATGTTTTTGTGTTCTGCCAAGGTACGATGATTGCAACTTCGGCAGTGACGGCAATTTTATGAGAAAGAGATGAATCAATGAACAAGAGGGGAAAGGTAAGTGGAAATCATGATGAACAAAGTCTGCATCTATGGTGTTGGAGCCGTCGGTGGTTTTATCGGTGCTCTATTGGCGCATCAGGGCAGTGATGTCAGTGTGGTCAGTCGTGGTGCGACCCTCAGTTCGGTAAAGGCCGATGGGGTACGACTGCTGATGGATGACGAGATCATTGTTGCACCTGTCCGCGCCTCAGACAATCCGCGTGATCTTGGTGTTCAAGACCTTGTCATTGTTGCTGTCAAAGCCCAGTCGATGACCGATGTCGCTGCAAAGATCTCACCTTTGATCGGCCCGCAGACTGTGGTCTTAACCGCCATGAATGGTGTGCCCTGGTGGTTTTTTCAGCGACCGGGTGCAGAGTTTGAAGGGATGCAACTTGAATCGGTTGATCCCGGCGGGAAGATTGCCGCTGCGATTCCTGCGGACCGAGTGATCGGTGCTGTCGTCCATGGCAGCTTTACCTCAAACGGGCTTGGCTTCAGTCGTAACAATTTAGGCAAAAAGCTCATTGTCGGCGAACCCGATGGTTCAGATTCCAAACGTTTGAAAGCCCTGGACACACTGCTGTCAAAGGCTGGAATTGAGATCGAAACAACCGCCTCTATTCAGCAGGAAATCTGGTACAAACTGTGGGGGAATATGACGATGAACCCGGTCTCGGCGCTCACTGGCGTCACCTGCGACAAAATCCTTGATGACCCGTTGGTGAATCGTTTTTGTCTTAAAATTATGGCCGAAGCGGGGGAGATCGGTGCCCGAATCGGTTGTCCCATAAGCCAAACCGGTGAAGAGCGCAATGCCGTAACGCGCCAGTTGGGAGCATTCAAAACTTCCATGCTGCAGGACGTTGAGGCAGGGCGCTCTCTTGAACTGAATGCATTGGTGGCTGCGGTGCGAGAAATCGGACAAAAGGTCGGTATCGCCACTCCCGAAATAGATACATTACTGGGTTTATCCCGTTTGCATGCTCGGCGCAGGGATTGTATCCCGATGAGGTTTCACAACGTTAATTCTACTGAATCTGTGAATGAATTGCCGGCAAACGTCCGAGCACATACTTTATTGTTGAGCGTTCAGTCACGGGTCTGACTTCAATTTGGAGGAAAGAGATGAAAGAAAAGATCGATGAAATTTTGAATGCGTTGCGTCCTTCAATAAACGGCGAGGGTGGGACGATGGAACTGACGGCCATTGATGACAATGGTACCGTCAGTTTATGGCAAACAGAGGATGAATTCTCTCCTGAGCATGTGGTTTGGATGCATCGGCTGCAGGTAGAAAGAGCAATCAAGAAAGAGTACCCGGACGCGGTTGTAAAGATTGATATGAATTTTGATCTGAAATTGTGAAGGGACCGTCCGATGGCCGCCGGCAGCGGGGTGGTTGTGTCGGTAAAGAAGGCACTGAGCGAATAAGTGCCAATAGCTACAGCCTTGGACTCTGGTTGGCGGTTATCTCCGCGTTTGGTTTTTCCTTTAAGGCGATTCTGATCAAGCTGGCTTACGCGTTGCCGCAACAGGTACCTGTCGATGCCGTCACCCTGCTAATCTTGCGAATGCTTTTTGCGCTGCCTTTCTTCCTTTTGTTATTGAGGTCTTCAGGACATCAGGGGCGCAACTTAAACCGCAAGGATTTAGCTGTGGTCATTATTCTCGGGGCGGTTGGTTACTATGGCGCCAGTCTGTTTGATTTCTTGGGTTTAAAGTATGTTTCCGCCGGATTGGAACGGGTGGTTCTGTTCAGCTTTCCCCTGTTGACCCTGTTTTTTGATGCTATTTTCAGTGGTCGAAAGATCAGGAGCTATGAGTGGCTGGCGGTTGTGATCTGTTATTGCGGGATCGGTCTGGCATTTGTCCACGATATGGACGTCTCCGGTGTACAGGAGGAGGTTTGGGTTGGCGGTGGGCTGGTCTTTCTGTCGGCGCTCTGTTACGCATTTTATCTCTCCGGGGGGCGGCACCTGATTGCCAGGTACGGATCTTCCCGATTCGCCTGTTTAGCACTGGTTGTTTCCACGGCAGCAACTCTGCTTCATTTTGCCGTCAGCCACCCGCTAAGCGATCTGGTCCAGCCTTGGCAGATATACCTGCTGGCCTTTATCATGGGAACCTTTTCCACGGTGATGCCGGTTCTTACCCTGGCTGCTGCGGTTCGCCGTATCGGCAGTTCGCCTGCAGCGCTGATCAGTAGTCTCGGTCCGGTTCTGACGATCTTTTTCAGTTGGCTGATATTGGATGAAGCGGTTTCGTTGTTGCAGATGGGCGGGACGCTGCTGGTGATCGGTGGTATCTGGCTGGTTGGTAAAAAGGGGCGTCAAGCTGCTGATTGAGGATCGCAAACAGGACCAGAGTCTTCTCGCTGACTGGTGAAAAACAGCCTGTGACGTCCATGGCGGGCGCTATGTGTCACAGGCTGTTCATGTCATACCGCAAAAGATGTCAGAAGTCTGTTGAGAAGCCTCCGGATCGATTTTTTTTCAACAGACTGCTAGAGAAGCAGTCTGTGACGAACGGCTTTCGGTGCGTGCGAGATCAGTGAGGCCAACAGAAAGGCCACCGTGACGCTGGGGATTGCCGGCAGCCAACCGTGATGGGCGAAGCCGACCAGAACCAATTTGAACAGGGTTGAGAGGCCGAAGACTTCGCGCAGAAATTGCCGATGTCTGATCGCTTCGGAACCGAGCAGTACCATTCCGCTTACCACAGTGAGCATCAGGGAGATCCTCCAGGCGGGTGAATCTGTCGCGCTTAGAACATAGGTTGCCAAAAAGATTGCCGCGCCGAGTTGGTGTAAGGCCCGAGAAATGAGCGAGACATAAACAAAGCAATAGGGTCTGTCGGCAATCACACCAATTTTTTCATCGTTTTTCGCCTTTTTTGACCCAGCCCTATTTCCTTGATTCATTGCTTCCACCGATCGCGTGTATTTGGGCATGTGCATGTCTCCCTTCGAGATTCACTGTGATAATTTTTACTGAGCATGGTGTTGGTGAGGTGTGCTCAGGTAGGTATCGATAATAAAGTCGCTAACTTTGTCTGGCTGGTTGATATCAAGCACCGGCAGTTGCGTTGTCAGATCACAGTCCGTTGCGACAGCGATAAAGTTTTCGGCATGTTGCTGTTGGAACAGGGGAGTATGGCCAACTTCAGAGCGGTAGACTTCTATTTTATTTGGCGCACTTTCCTTCCACCCTTCAACAATGACAATATCCATCTCTGCATAGTAGTCTGAAATAATACTGCTGACGCTGGGCGCACTTTGATGCTTTTTGATAAGCGCCAGGGTGCTGCTGTCAGAGATGCCGGTGATTGTGGCTCCCGCTTGCGTCATCCGCCAGGTGTCCTTGCCGGGTTTATCGATTTCAAAACTGTGCCCGTCGTGTTTGATGGCACCGATTTTATACCCTTTATTGCTCAATAGTTCGATAACTTTAGTGACCAATGTGGTTTTGCCGCTTCCGGAATATCCGGCAAAAGAGACAACAGGCGGCGATTTTTTGTGTCGGGAATGGACCTCGGCACAGTCGGAGGGGTCGCCTTTGATCTTGGCGATGCCATGGTCGACGGCAGGCCACACCGCTTCAAGATTTTCCAGCGCAGCTTTCGGACTCCCTGGAAGATTGATGATCAGGCAGTTGCTGCGGATTCCGGCGGTGGCTCGAGATAAAATGGCCATGGGCGTTTTGGCAAGACTTCTCTGCCTCATCAATTCTCCGAACCCTTCCAGCTCTCTTTCGAGGATACTTCTGGTTGCTTCAGGAGTCACATCCCTGGGGGAGACACCGGTTCCACCGCAGGTAATAACCAACTCGGCAATCGCGGTATCGCACCAGTTGGTCAGCTTGTCCTGAATCATCGAGAACTCATCAGGGATGATCTCCACACAGACGGTTTCGACCCCGTTTTCAGCCAACCACTCGCGTATCGCCGGCCCGCTGGTATCTTCTCGTTGGCCGATAGCACCTTTGTCACTTAGAACCAGTATCGCTGCTTTCATGCGTGAACTCTCCCCATGTTGTGGCTGGCCGTTTAGCAGGCTGTTGAAAAAACAGATGGGACTTTTTACCCGCCTGCTAGGCCTGCTTTTGATAGACGCCACTTTTCCCGCCGTCTTTATACTCCAGCATGGTGTTGCGTATTTCGATCGATTTATCCATCCCTTTGCACATATCGTAGATGGTCAGTGCGGTCAAAGAAGCTGAGACCATTGCTTCCATTTCCACTCCGGTGCGCTCATACGCTCTTACCGTTGCCCTGATGGTGATCAGTCCGTCATCGATGTTGACATCAAACTCTATCGACGCGTGATGAATGGCCAGCGGGTGAGACAGCGGGATCATGTCCGGCACTTTTTTGCTCGCCATGATTCCAGCCAGGCGGGCAACACCGAGTACGTCTCCTTTACTGGCAGCGCCCTCAATGATGGTGCGCAAAATGTCCTGCTGCATTTTGACCTGTGCCGATGCAATTGCAGTGCGCATGGTTTTCTTTTTTTCGCTGACATCAACCATAACGGCGCGGCCGTTTGTATCGAAATGATTAAAACTCATGCGACATCCTCGCCGAAATATTCTTTTTTGGTGACGGCTTCTGCTTTGATCCGGTCCAACAGGATAGCCAGTGCTGGTTTGACATTTTCGCGGATGTCTCCGGCAACAACCAGAAATAACACATCATCCCCGGGTTTCATCCGTCCGGAACGTGCTTCCATGGCGATTTTATAAATGCCGGGCATCTGTTCGACCTGGCGACAAATCTCTTCAGCTTTGGCCTGATCACAACGTATATCAATCTGTTCAATATCGCTGCCGTCTTTGCGCGACCATCCACGTACCACGCCATTGTGAACCAAGACCATACCGACATTCGGGGCAAAGTCCGGATCCTGTTTCATCTGTGCAATTGTTTTTGAAATATCCATGTCGACTCCTGTTTTGATCTGCCCGGCAGATCTTTTTGGGGTATTCGGGTGAAACTTATCTTTTGGTGATTTTTATGTTTAGCAACAATCAGGCCAAGGGGCAGAGGCGGTTTTTGACAATGATAAGGCTCGGTGTTGCGATGGTTGATTCATGTTGTTTTAAAAGATGTTTTTCCCTTTTATTCCAATTGGTTATTGGGGGAGTTGCCGGTGGTTGGCATGAGAAGGCGGTTGCCTTTGCAGGTTCTGGCCCGGTTTTTGAAAAGTTTGACAGATATGCAAACGAGGGCTTTCGTCAAAAACTGGAAGCTGGGTCATGAATGATTCTCGGTGATTTCAGAGATGATGCAAAAAACTCCAGTCTGACGAGAGGTGAAAGATTGAGTATTTGTAGACAGTTGAAGCCTTTTTGCAAAAAAAATAATTGGGTGCTGAGAATGACGCAAACACACGACAACAAGTTGTTTACTGGAAGAGGTCAGGATGGTTTCCGGTTCCCAGATTGAGAATCGGCCAAGTCTCAAATTGAGATGAGGTGGCCATATCTGTTGCTTGCTTGAAAAGCTTACTTTGACCAAAAAAATCGAAGGGTGATCAATGAATAGTGTGTCTCTGGAAAACGCGGTAGGACAGGTACTTGGGTATGACATCACCGAGGTTAATCGAAAGCAACACTATAAAGGCGTGGCTTTTAAACGCGGGCATGTCGTCCAAGATGAGGATTTGGATGTTTTGCGACGTCTGGGCAAGAATTACATCTATGTCTGGGAGGACATGGGAAATGATGTGCATGAGGATGCCGCAGCGCGATTGCTGGCGCCCCAGATTGCCGGTGCCAACATTCGTTACGATGAGCAGCCGCATGAAGGCAAAGTAAGTTTTTATGCTGAAAGCAGAGGGGTATTTAAAGTCGACCATGAGCGTTTAGCGCGAATCAATGGTCTGGTGGTCCCCTCGCTGCCCACCATCCATAACAACTTTCCGGTTGGTAAGGGGAAGCAGGTTGCGGCTTTCCGTATTATTCCGCTGACCTGTTCGCGGTCCATGATCAATCGTATTGAGGATCTGTTGCGTGAGCCGTTGATCTCTGTGCAGCCTTACCGCATCAAGACGGCGTCGATTCTGGTCACGGGAAGCGAAGTGTACACCGGTCGAATCGTTGATGACTTCACCCCGGTTTTGACGAAGAAACTCAAGAATTTGGGCGTTGAAGTGACCTATGCCACGATTCTGCCGGATGTGAAAGAACAGATCAGTGCCTCGATCAGAGCGGCTGCTGAAGATAGTGAGATGATTCTGATGACCGGCGGAACGTCAGTTGATCCGGATGATGTCACCGTCTGTGCCATGAAAGAAGCCGGGGTCGTTTTCCACGAAAAGGGCAACCCGATTCAGCCTGGGAACAACCTGACCATCGGCCGGGCCGGTAATGTTCCGGTCTGCGCCGTTCCTGCAGCGGCACTGTTTTTTGAAAAGACGGCTCTCGATATTTTTCTGCCGCGCATCTTGACCGGAGAAAACATCAGCCGCGAAGAGATTTCGAAATCCGGCCATGGTGGGTTGTGTCACTTCTGCCCTGAGTGCCGTTATCCAATCTGTCCGTTTGGCTGGGGGGCTGCATGATGAAAGATATCGCTGAACTACCATTACCTGACGCTCAACGTATTCTGATCGATGCGGCGCGACCAATGGCCACAGAAGTGATCTCAACCCGGTCAGCGCTGGGGCGCGTTTTAGCAGAAGATATCGTCACGCCTTATGCTTTTCCCGACACCCCCAGAAGTGCCGTTGACGGTTATGCCCTCAACCAGGTGGGGTTAAGCAACTACCAGATTGTTGCCACCCTCGGGGCAGGGCAACTTCCTGAGCAACCGCTTCATGCCGGTCAGGCCGCCGCTGTTATGACCGGAGCGACCGTCCCGCAAGGCAGTATTGCCGTTGTTCGGGTGGAAGACGTTGCTGTGGATGGAAATCTGCTGACCGTTCAATCCGAGGTTAAAAAGAAAGAGAATATCAACCGTATTGGTGAAGAGATGGAGGCGGGCGTTTGTATCCTGCAAGCCGGTACCCGACTGACACCGGTTAATTTCAGTGTGCTGTGCTGTGCTGGAATTGCCGAAGTGAAAGTCCATTGCCTGCCTCGGGTCGGTATTCTGGTTACAGGTGACGAAGTTCTTCAACTGGGTCAGACCCACAAACCCGGAAGTGTTTTCGATAGTAATCGTCATTTTCTGGTCAGTAGTCTGGCTCAATTGGGCATCGAGTGTCAGGTTCTCGGCCCGGTCAAAGATAACGAAGTCACCATCCGTGAAAGTCTTGAACAGTTGTCCGCACAATGTGATCTGGTGATCACCTCCGGTGGTGTCTCCATGGGCAAGTACGATTTTATCCGTCCCTTGCTGCAATCGAGTGGTTACCGGATGTTGGTGAACCGCACCAAAATCAAACCCGGCCGACCTCTGATGGTGGCCAGTAAGGACGACACTCTGTTTTTCGGTATGCCGGGATATCCGACTGCTTGTCTGGTCAATTTCTTCTATTTTCTCCTGCCGGCAGTCAAGCGAATGATGGGGTTGAATGATGTGCTGCCGCCAACACGCAAAGTGCGACTGGCCGATGATCTCAAGGGGCGCAAGGGCCGCTGGGATGTCTTGCGGATGCAGGTGAAGGGTGAGCCGGGCGACGTGTTGGCGTATCGTGCAGCGAGCCAGTTGACCTCGCACTTTATGAATATGGGGATGTGCGATGGACTGGTGTTGCTCGGCGGAGAATGTGATGGAATCAATTCCGGAACCGAGGTTGATCTGCTCGATTTCGCATTGCAGTTTTAAGGATGATGCCGATGAAAAAAATTTACCTGATCCTTATTTTTGTTCTGGTTGCGAACAGCGGATTTGCCGCTGAGTTGTTGGTTTTTTCCGGTGCCGGAATGCGTGTGCCGATGCAGGAGCTGGGCAAGAAGTTCAGTGACGAAACCGGTATTGATGTGGCGTTCGATTTTGACGGCTCAGGACGGCTCGGCAGCAAAATGTTGCTGGGGGTTAAGCCTGATCTGTTTATTCCCGGATCGAACAAGTGGGCACAGAGGCTGAAAAAAGAGGGGTTGGCTGAAGAATGTGTCGCCATTGCCTATCACATCCCGGTCATTATCACACCCAAAGGGAGCCACAAGGTTCAAAGCCTCAGTGACCTGACCCTGCCATCGGTCAAGCTTGCTTTGGGCGACCTTAAGGCAGCGGCAATCGGTCGCAACAATAAGCGCTTATTCGAAAAGGTCGGTCTTGACCCGGCCGCGATGAACATCGTTGCTCGTGGCATCAACGTCAAGCAGTTGGTGAGCTGGGTCGAAACCGGCAGTGTCGATGCGTCTATTGTTTGGGCCGCCGATGCCTTCCAATCCGGTCAGGTTGAAACGATCGCGATTCCTCCGGATGTTAACCAGATCGATACCATCCCGTTCTGCCGATTGAAGAGTCCTGGACATCCCGTGGAGGCGAACCTGTTCTGGCAGTATATGCTCGTTGAAGCACCGGCAGTCTTTTCCAGGCACGGGTTTAAAGCCATTAAACCTTAAGGAGACGAACATGTTTTATGCACAACTCAAAGAGAAGTTTACCACCTTGGTTCGGGAAGATTTCCTCCTTGGTGAAAAAATCAGCATTTCTGCCCGAATTTTGAAAAATGAAGAAGCCATCGGCAACCCGACCCGTCAGGATTATCCACTGCTTAAAGGCAAGGAATTCCTGATGGAAGCCTGTTTCAGAGAGTGCCGTGGACAAGCTTTTACTGATGCCCCTTGCGAGAAAATTTCGACTCTGGCCGATATTGTCGCGTTGCCGCTGGAGAACACCGAACAACGCGCTCTTTTTATCGCCAGTCTCAACGCTGTGATGCGTTACCTGAAGCCGGAACTGGCGACCGTGCACTGCCGTAACGACGAGCCGGAAGAGTGTGCCGGTGAAATAATCGGCCAGTTGCAGCAACAGCCCGTTGCCAAGGTGGGTTTGGTCGGCTTGCAGCCGGCGATTCTTGAACAGCTTGCAACAACATTTGGTGCAGAGAATGTCTTTTGCGTAGACCGTGATGAACAACAGCGTGGCTGTAGTAAGTTCGGTGTGCCGATCAAGTGGGGTGATGAAAAAGAGACGGCAACGTTATTTGAGCAAAGTGATCTGGTGTTGGCGACGGGGTCGACCGTGGTCAACGGCTCTTTGCCCGGATTGCTTGCACTGGCGGATGACAACGCTGTTCCCATCTGTTTTTTCGGCACCAGTATTGCCGGAACTGCCGAGCTGATGAATTTGAAACGTTACTGCTTCGAGGCCGCTTAGCGGCAGAAGGGCGTACGCGGTATGTACAACATTTCCACTGAACAGGTTGCTGCTCTACCGAGTCAGGCGACCGTTAACCCGATAGCACGATTGCTCCGTTTTAACCTGTTGATGGCTTTGATGACGGCTGTATTTTTCAGCATGATCGGCCTGGTGTTGCTGGCTCTTCTCGGCGCAGCGTCGTGGGGCGATCTTTGGACGTATCTTTGTTCGGCGCAGGGACTCAACACCATTGTGTTGAGTCTGAAGACGTCGTGCGGTGTTGTTCTTCTTACCCTGGTGTTTGGTTTGCCTGTGGCCTATGTTCTGGCCCTGAAAAACTTTAAAGGCAAAGCGCTGCTCGAAGCGATTCTTGATTTGCCGATTATTATGCCGCCGCTGGTGACCGGACTGTGCCTGTTGTTGCTGTTCAATGGCAACAACCTGTTTGGCCATCTTCTTCATAACGCAGGCATTGAGCTGTTGTTTACCCCAACCGGCATCGTTCTGGCGCAGTTTTTTGTGGCGGCGCCATTCTTTATCAAGACGGCTCGGGAAAGTATCGCCTCGATACCCAGTAATCTGCTGGCAGCCTCGGCAACGCTCAACGCCTCGGACTTCTATACCTTTCGGCGCGTGATTCTGCCGCTGATTCGTAAAGGGGGCTGTGCCGGGTTGGCAATGAGCTGGGCACGCGCTTTGGGCGAGTTCGGCGCCACGGCCATGGTGGCCGGCAGTATTCCGGGAAGAACAGAAACCATGACCATCTCCATCTACATGGATGCTATGAGTGGTGAGCTAGGCCAGTCGATCTCAACAGCACTGCTGCTGATTCTTTTCTCTTTTACGCTGCTGTTTGTCTTAAAGCTTCAAGCTGGACGTCAGCATGGCTATTGAACTTCAGGCGATCAGTAAAAAATTCGGTTCCCAGGAACTGTTTCGTGACCTGTCGTTACATGTTGAAGCCGGAACCTTCCATGTGCTGGTCGGACCCAGCGGTGAAGGGAAAAGTACCTTACTTTCGATTATTGCCGGGCTGCAGAAACCGGATTCCGGCGAAATTTATCTCAACGATATCTGTGTCACAAAAAAACAGCCGCAAAAGCGCGATGTGGGCTTTGTGTTTCAGGATTATGCGCTGTTTCCTCACTTGAACGCATTGGAGAATGTTGAGTATGGTCTCAAGGCCAGCGGTGTGAACAGGCTGGCTGCCTTCAATAAAGCGCAGCACTACCTGGCGCTGGTCGGCTTGCTGGAAGAACAGCATAAATTCCCGGCGATGCTCAGTGGCGGCCAGAAACAGCGTATTGCCCTGGCACGGGCACTGGCCAATGAACCCGGAACATTACTGCTCGACGAACCTTTAAGCCATGTGGACCCGGAAAGCCGCTCACAATTGCAACTTGAGCTCAAGGAGTTGCAGAGAAAAACCGGTGTGACCATGTTGCTGGTGACCCACAATATGACCGAAGCGGCGGTTTTGGGCCACAAGGTTTCTTTTTTGCGCCGCGGAGCCATAGAAAAAACCGTCAACATAAAAGCTTTTGTCTGATTGACGATTGGTTGAGAGGATGGCACGTTCATCTATCCAGTTTCCGCCCTAAGCATGACTCAACGAAGCCAGGTTATATTCACATCGTAACGGACTCTTTTTTACGTCGGGTCCCACGTGGAGGTTCTATGTTAAGTGACAAAGCGAAACAGATGTTTGCGCGACTCAAGCTGGAAATTCCCGCTGTCGCTGTGCAGTATCTGCCGGTCAAGCCACAAGCGGTTGAACACTGCGACAAGACGTTGGCCTTTTGTCAGTATGTCAAAGAAGCACAGGACACCGGCAAAACGTTTTATATTTCGAAAGAGAACGATGCCTGCTACGGGAAAGTCGCTTTGGGGATGGTTCCCAAACCACCTGTAACGGCCTGCGGCCAGGCCGGGTTGGATTTCGGTGTGTATAAAAGCCTTTCCGGTTGTCGTAAATTGTATCAACAATTGCCGGTTCTGGTGCCTGGCGCGATCAATTACGTCGTTTTTGCCCCGGTTGCCAGTTGTGACTTTGACCCGGATCTTATCGTGCTTTTTGCCGACATTCCACAAGCTGATATTGTCATGCGTGCGACCAGCTATCTTTCCGGTGATCTCTGGGAGTCGAAATCGACACCGGTGGTCAGTTGCAGTTGGATGTACGCGTATCCCCTGATCTCCGGCAAGGTGAATCACATTACAACCGGCTTTTACCATGGAATCAAGCGACGTGATATTTTTAAGGCGGGTCTGCGCATGATCTCCATCCCCTTTAATAAAATCGATGAAGTGGTGACCGCGTTGGACGAGATGGACTGGACAACGATTGCTTTTCGCACCGATGAACAAAGTAAAGCGGAGTTACAGCGACGCATGGACCACTGGCAGGAGATGGCCGTAGAGATGGGTTGCTCCTGCGATTTGAGCTGATTTGTCCAGGATGTGTCCGCATCGCGTCTTCAAGAGCGGTCAGTTTTACATCAATTCAACAAGCGTACTGTTTGCAAACGGAAACGGGGCAAGGATGAGGGACATGATGCCTGAATTTAGCGTCGACAAAGAAAAATGTACCCAATGCGGTCTTTGTGCAAAAGATTGCGTGGCTCATATCATTGATATGGATAGCGGTTGGCCTCGGATTCCAAAAGAGAAAGAAATTGGATGTCGCAAGTGTCAGCATTGCCTGGCGATCTGTCCGAGCGGAGCAGTCTCGATTCTCGGAAAGAGTCCAAGCCAGAGTACGCTGATACAAGGGGCATTCCCTGACCCTGACCAGATGGAAATTCTTATCAAGGGGCGTCGCTCGGTGCGTCACTATGTCGATGAGAACCTCGACCCCGAACTGATGCAGAGACTGCTTGATGTTGCCTGTCAGGCTCCGACGGGAGGTAATGTTCGACAGGTGCAACTCAGTGTTATTGACGATAAACACATGATGGATAAGTTTCGTCAGCACACCTATGATGTTGTCGAAAAACTGGCCAATGACGGGAAACTTCCTGACAAGCGCAAGGTGTTTGCCAACTTTGTTTTCCTCTGGCAAAAAAAACATATCGATGTGCTGTTTCGTGGGGCCCCTCATCTTCTCGTTGCTTCGGCCCCTCGAAATATTTCTTCGCCGGTTGCCGATTGTGTGATTGCGCTCTCCTATTTTGAGCTGTTTGCTCAGACCCTGGGAGTTGGGACGGTCTGGGATGGTTTGGCTCGTTGCGCCATTGACGAATTGTTGTCGGGTGTGCGAAAAAAACTCGGCATTCCCGAGGACCATCTGATTGGTGCTGCCATGGCCTTTGGCAAGCCGG
The DNA here is from genome assembly GCF_000167355.1 of Desulfuromonas acetoxidans DSM 684. Lineage (NCBI taxonomy): Bacteria > Pseudomonadati > Thermodesulfobacteriota > Desulfuromonadia > Desulfuromonadales > Desulfuromonadaceae > Desulfuromonas > Desulfuromonas acetoxidans. The sequence goes on along the minus strand of NZ_AAEW02000003.1, from coordinate 182,854 downwards.
CAGTTCACTATCATTGCACGGTCGAAAACGACAATTCCAACATTGTGCGTTGCCCGGTATTTCTCTGAGGTGGAACCGTTGGCTGCACCTTAGTCTGATTGATGTGCACTGTGACGGATAGGGTGCTCTCTTCTGCCTCGAAACCGTATGGGGATCATCTCGATCAGGGTTGTACCCATGATGGTTTTGACTAAAAACCGACAAACATCTCTTTAAGCCCAGGGTGCAGACAGGCTGATGCGTGTCGTGACTGCGGATGAATTTCAGGGCGCGATCTTGTTTGAAAGAATGAGATCGCGCCCTGAACTGTTTTGTCCTTTTCCTTTCGGGCTCCCCGGCCATTTCTCTTTCACGTCTTTTCAAACACCCCTGGTGTTCTGATGTCAGCTCGGCGTTCCTTTTTCACGAGGGAGCGTTCTTAGTGATGTTTATTCCTGATGTGAGACGTGAAATCCTAAAAAAAGACAAAATAGGGGTGGTGAATTCAAGCTGTTCCTCCTGCATACCGGCTCCAATTCTAAGGTGGAAAATTGCGATCATTATAAAGGCTCTGTTCGGCACAGCCCGATAATTTGGCGGCTTATAGACATCTCTTTGTGCTGGGGGCTTGCCCGGTGACGACTTTATATGACCGGCTTTGGCATGCTCAAGAAGGGTTGGCTTGTTTTTTGTAAAGAATACTAAGGCAAATGATCTTCGTCATGCGGCAATGAGGCCGCAGAGCAAAATGATCGTCTTGGTGTAACCAACGTAATCCTCCATAGAGAATCAGGAGAAAAGTCATGACAGTGACGATGCTGCAATCCAGTGAAGAAGAAGCGCTTTTCAAAATCGAAATCGACGCCGATACCATCGAAAACGCCATCACAAAGGAGTTTGTGATGGTGACTGAGGGTGAAAATAAAGAACCTCAGGGATTGCCCTTAAGCAATCGGGCGATGATGGCTAATCACAAAGAGCTGGACAGAATCGCGGCCCAGGCTCTGAACAATATCCTGCCTTCCTACTATATGGGGGCTCTCAAAGAGCTCGATATCACGCCGATGTCTTACCCGAAGATTATGCCGCAGGAAACCAAACTGGGAGAACCCTGTGTTGTCAAAATTCAGGTTGCTCTGGAACCTAAAATCACCTTGGAAGAATACGAAGGCTTAGAGGTGAGCTATGTTCCGGTTGTAGTCACTGAAGACGATGTCAACCAGCAGATGCAGGGGCTGAGACAACAACGCGGAGCCGCCGATGACGATGAAAAACTGCTTGCAAGCCTGCCGTTCGATTCGATAGAGGAATTTGCTGCTGAAATCCACACTTCACTGGTGTCTCTGGCCCAAGAAAAGTCTGAACTCAACATCAAAGAAGCCGTGGTCAGCAAATTGATTGAAACAAACCCCTGTCCGCTCAAGGACGAGGCGGTTGACCAACAAGTTGCACTGCAAATTCACCAGTTCCGCCAGAAAGTTGGCAGTAAAAGGTTCGAAGAATACCTTAAGTCGACCCATCGGACCATTGAGGACGTTAAAAAAGAAGTTCGCCCTGAGGCTGAGGTCACGGTTCGAAGAAATCTTCTTCTGGCTGCCGTTGCGCAAACTCAGGCGCTGGAGGTTACGGAAGAGGACATCAAGCAAACGATTCTACAGCAAGAAAACTCGATCATGGATATGGCTCTGGATTTTGAAACGCGTCTCAAGCGCATGGAAGAGACACCCGGCGCTAAAGAGCAACTGATCCATTCCATTCGACTGAAAAAAGCCACGGATTACATTGTTGACAAAGCGATCCTTACCGAAGGGGAGCCTGTGCGTATTCTCGATGAACAGACGCAGGGCCCTCAGTAGTCCGTGATGCAATGAACAGGCAGCGACAAAGGATTTTACATCGTTGCTGTTGGACCAAATCGGAACATAAAACACCGATGTTTCTGGGATTTCCATAAAAAGGAGAAGCAATGGCTACCATTTGGACAACAATGGAAAAGACTGAAAAGGGTCGATTTGAAGAGACAGGGTTTCATACCAGTGAACCGGAACAATGGTTTCGCTGTATCAATGTTGAAGATCCCGAAGATTTTATCGCCCACATGCGCAGCTTCAGAAACATTCCTCTCAACCCGCTGTCGAGAGAGGAATATGAAGGGCTGTGTGAACAATACGATGTGTCTCCCTTAAAAGATTCAGAGCTTGGTTTTTACGGCGTCACGAGTAGCTCAATGGGGACCAATAACTATCGTTTGCACACCAGTCCTGACACCAGGTCGATTGCTGTCGCAAATAAGATCAATGAATTACGCTATCGGGCTATCATGCGGAGCGAATTGGCATAACTTGGCTTAGGGGGGCGTGAGGGCGCCCCCTGGAATTTGTTGCACCACCAACGTGGGCAACGCTTTGCTGAGAAATGCAATGACGATGTAATGGTTATTGTTGCAGGGGCAGAACCGAGAGCAGGGCATGGTTGACGCTGGCGTGTTTAACCGGGAGCTGATGGGTTGTATTCGCGCTTTTGTGGCCAGAGGGTACGGACACACGTCAAGGTTTTTTACCTTTTCGCTCTGATCGTTTTACCTGCACGGAACCGGTGCTCCCTTTCATACAGACGACGTCCTTCCGCAAGCTCTATCACCTCTCCTGGAGTAATTTGTATACACAACTGGATTTAACGAAGGGAAATTAAATAATGCGCTGGTCTCATAGTTTACGAAATCGTCTTTTGTTCTCCATAACGTCAGTCATGATTATCGGCATGCTGATAACCGCAACCATCTCTTATAATTACTCAAAAAACGCTATCCGGGACGCTGTTGGTCACAATATGACCAATACCATTCAAACTTGCCAAAAGCAGATCGACTCCTGGGTGAATGATATTGAAACAGACCTGAACAGTCTGACTCGCAATTCACTTATCAGCTTGGTACTTCAAAACCAGGCTCAACCCGACAAGACCAACGCATTGTTGGAAAAAATTAAAACCGATTATCCGTTTTACGAGAACCTCGTCATTCTCAATAACCAGGGGCTTGTTGTTGCCGGCAGTAACCCAAATGTTGTCGGCAAATTGAAGCTTGCCGATCGCTCCTACTTTCGTGAAGCGATGGCAGGGCACGCTTCTTTGTCAAAACCGGTTGCCAGTCGTGACACCGGAGAACCGATTTTTGTGGTGGCCGTGCCGATTAAAAATGATCAGCAGGCCGAAGGCGTTTTGTTTGCGGCTGTGGCTCTTTCTGGTTTCTCCAAGTATTTTATCGATCCGTTGAAAATTGGAGAAGAGGGCTACGCCTTTGTCACCGATGCGGATGGCATACTGATTGCCCACCCGGATAAGAAGCGCATTTTAAAAGTGAACACGCGCGATTATCAGATCGGTAAGGAGATGATGAAATCTGAGAATATGAATCAGATTGTCTCCTATATGCTCAATGGCGAAGAGAAAATACTTACCTTTAACATTGACCCGAAAACCGGATGGACGGTTGGTGTGACGGCTTCACCGGAAGATATCTATGCTTCGGCCTATCAGGTTCGCAATATCAACATTGCCAGCACTTGTGTTCTTGCGCTTGTGGTTGCCCTCGTCCTTTTCCTTCTGGTTGCCCCCATCGTTTCTGCACTGAATAAAGGAGTGACTCTTGCTGAAGCGGTGCAGCAGGGGGATACCTCTTTGCGGATCGATGTTCAACGCAGCGACGAACTCGGCAAACTCAGTAAGGCTCTTAACGAAATGGCGGAAAGTTTGGGGCAGCGTGCAGAGATTATCGGTAAGGTTGCTGCCGGTGATTTGCGCGTCAGGGTTCCTCTGCTTTCAGATCGGGATACGTTAGGTCTGGCCATGGAAAAGATGCTTGCCAACCTCGACCATGCCCTGATTGAAACAACGATTGTCAGTAAACAGGTTGCTGCAGGCAGCAATCAGATCTCAAGTGCGGCGCAATCACTGTCCCAGGGCGGGACAGAATCCGCAGCATCTCTTGAAGAGATCACCGCAACCGTGACCCAACTGTCCTCGCAAAGCAACTCCAATGCTGAAAAAGCAATGCGTGCCAAAGACCTGACGTCCTCTGCTCAAAATTATGCTGAACAGGGACACACTCAGATGGAAGAGATGGTCCAGGCCATGGATAAAATCCAGACATCAAGTCAGGGGATTTCGAAGATTATCAAAGCCATCGACGAGATCGCTTTTCAGACCAATCTTCTGGCATTGAATGCAGCCGTTGAGGCGGCTCGTGCCGGCCAGCATGGCAAAGGGTTTGCCGTTGTTGCTGAAGAGGTGCGTAATCTGGCGGCGCGAAGTGCCAAAGCGGCTCAGGAAACGGCGGATCTGATCGAAGGGGCCGTTTCACTCACCGCATCGGGCGCAGAGACCGCGGAACATACGTCGAAAGAACTGATCAACATCGTCACAGAGATCAGCAATGTCTCCGGGCTGGTTGCAGAGATCGCGATGGCGTCAGAAGAACAGGCCAACGGTATTGCACAGATCAATGTTGGCCTCAACCAGATTGATCAGGCAACTCAGCAGAACATGGCGATGGCCGAAGAAAGTGCCGCGTCTGCAGAGGAATTGTCATCACAATCCGCTCAACTTCAGGACACACTCAAGAAATTTCAACTAAGCGAAGATGGTTCGTTACAGATCCCTGAAGACAGGCTGCTTCTCCAATAAGAAACAGACAACTAAGGGCCGTTTCCAGTTTATTTCACAGGCTGTTGAATAACAGCCTGTGGAGGCCGTGGACGGACGACCAAAACCAAGGACAGTTTCACGTTCTTGATTTTGTCACCAAGACGCAAATCGCATTTTCGGCTTGCGTCGTTGAAAGGCTCCCAGGCGGGATATTTTCAACATCCTGCTAAAAGAAAGGAATGATCATGATCCGCCGATCTTCTATTGTTACTCTGATCGTATGTGCCACCCTGTGTTTTAGCTCGGCGGCCTTGGCAGCATCCACCTTTTCCGGTTATGTCGATCTGCGCTACCGTTATGAATATCAGCACCATTTCAACCTTAAGGCGTATGGGGAACAGCCCGCCAAAGGGGAAAGCTGTGATGGATTCTGGCTGCAGCGCCTGCGCATCGGCGGTAGCTGGCGTGCCAACGACTGGCTGACCGTTGCCGTCGGCATGCAGGATTCACGCGTGTTTGACAGTGATCTTGATGCCGATTCCTATTTTTATAACAAGCGCCTTGATCACCAGAAAAACCCCTATGAAGACCAGTGGGAACTCTATCAGACGTATTTGGAGCTTAAGCCGTTCCAAGAGCACGATCTGACGTTACGCATTGGCCGTCAATCCATCTGCTACGGTGACAACCGCATCTTTGGTCCCGGTAACTGGGGTAACAGCGGTAGCTACCACTGGGATGCCGCTAAACTGTCGTGGCATTCGGGGGATCATTTTATTGATCTGCTGTGGGGCGCGCACATTATCCACGAGCCGGAACAATTTTCTCTGCGTCATCGCCATGAAAACTACGGTGGTGGTTTTTACAGCCATGCTCAAATCAGTGACGATTGGGCGATTGAGCCCTTTTATGTGATCAAATACGATGAACATGGTTCGTTCAGTGCTGAAAGTGGTACGGATGATCTGGTGTGTCACAGCTTGGGCAGCCGTGTTACCGGTCTGATCGGTCCTATGATTCTGGATGCAACTCTGGTTGGCCAGTGGGGGCATTTCGGTGAGGACGATTTACGCGCCTGGGGTGCTCATTTCGGTCTCGGACACTGTTTCAAGCACGTACCTTGGCAGCCTACCATCAAAGTTGATTACTGTTATGCCTCCGGGGATCGCGATCCTGATGACGGCACCCGTCAGACATTTCTCGGCGTATTCGGGGCACGTGACAGCATGTACGGTCGTATCAACCTGTTCTCTTGGAGTAACTTGCATGAAGTCCAGGCCACGGTGATGGCCAAACCACGCAAACATCTCAAGCTGACCATGGAACTGCATCGTTTCTGGTTGGCGGCCAAGCAGGACGGCTGGTCCCTTAGTAGTAAAACCTACCGCGACAAGACTGGAAAGAGCGGCTCCCATGTCGGTGATGAGCTCGATCTGATCGTTCAATGGCAGCTGCCGGCTTTGCGCCCGGTCAAAGGGGAGAAAATTTCTATTCGAGCCGGCTACAGCCGTTTCTGGCCGGGAGAGTTTGCAAAAAACGTTGCTGACAATGTCGCCGCTGATTGGGTGTTCGCTCAGATTCAATACAGTTATCGATTCTAGCAGGCTGTTGGACAACAGCTTGTGATGCCCATGGATGGGCTCACGTGAGTTTGCAAGCAAGACAGAACAAGAAAACGCCCGCATAGAGATCTGTGCGGGCGTTTTCTTGTTCTGTTCTGATTCTTATTACTGCTTGATGTTCTGCCTTCCAGGCCAGGTTTAGCAGGTTGTTGAAAGCTCAAGGATGGGCGACCACAATCAGGGCCGTTTATGCGGTCGAAGACAGAACACCACGGCTTTAGCCGTGGATGAATGAGCCCGGAGGCGGTATTGTTGAGAAATGGAAGTCCGTATCGCTTCACATTGTGCCTATCGTTTGCAATACCATGTTGTATGGGTATGCAAATACCGCCGGAGGATCCTGAAGCCTGGTGTCTGTAAGTACCTTGAAAAGGTGCTTACGGGCTTGTTACGTCAGATGCCCGGCGTAGAAATAGAGACGATTGGCTTTGATGAGGATCACCTGCACATGGTCATGATTATCCCACCGAAATATTCAATTTCAGATGTCATGGGAAAATTGAAGGGCCAATCGTCGTCGAGAATGCGGAAGAAGTTCAAATGGTTATCAAAAGTCTATTGGTTGGAAAACGTCACGTGGTCGCCGGGCTACTTTGTTAGTAGTGTCGGAGTTGATGAAGAAACTATCAAAAGATACGTAGAGTACCAAGGACGCCAGGATTCAGGTCAGCACCGTGAGGTGCTGTGAATTTAACTGATTGCGAAGCAATTAGTTGGCGTAAGCCTTAGAACCCCGGCTTTAGCCGGGGGAATCTATGGCAACGCCATAGAACGCTGATGACACAGAAGAAACATATACCGTGCTCTTAAGTGATTGAACCGCTCTTAAACCTGGTGTCAACAGTACGATACCGGGCGATCTATCTGTTTGGGCACTCTGATCTCTTTGCTGAACATCCACAAAAAAACCCCTCCTGGAAGAGAGTATTCTCAGGAGGGGTATAAAGCCAAACACATTGGTAAGTTGTGTTTGGAAGGGATCAGGAGGACTTAGAATTTATAGGTAATGTAAAAACGTGTGTCGGTAAAATCTTCACCACCGCCTTTGGTGTTGATCATGGCGTAGCGTGCACGCAGGCCAAGGCCTTTATAGTCACCGGAAAAGGCATACTGAACGCTCAAATCGGTCTCGGCCTTATCATTGAGGTTTGAATCGTGCGTGTCGTATTCCGTATGGAACACATACGCGCTGAGGCCTTTAGCTCCGACGTCAGCAAAGTCGTAGGACAGCTTGGCGGCATAAGCGTCTTCGTCAGCCAGAATACCTGTGTGCCAAACCTGCTGAATGATCGCTTTGTTGTAACCCCAACGGTCAACGATTCCATCGTCACCTGTTTTTGAATAGAACGCAGTCAGGTCGAATCCGAATGCAGCAAGCCCAGCGTTCACACCATACTGGTAGGTATCGAGATCACCATTGCGTTCATCACCTTGAGAGTTCTGGGTGAAGAATTTGGCTCCACCGTGCAGCACCATGTTGTTATCCATCTTTTTACTGGCGGCAGCGGAGAAATAGGTCTGGTTGAAGACGTCAGTCATGGAGAATCCCCAGCCTTGAACATTAACCTTCATGCCCTCAACCGGAACGTTGTAGCTGGCGCCGATGATATACACGTCTTCAGAATCGATTTGCGGATTGATCGCTTTTGAAATATCACCAAAGGTTTCATCGTCCCAATCAACGGCTGATTTCAGGTAGAAAGCCATCAGTTTCAGATTGTCAAAACTTTGGTTAACCGCTGAAACCCCACGGAACGATCTGGGCATCATGCGGAACGGATGAGGGAACAGGAACGGAGTATATACTTCCTGAGCACCCACCTTGACGGTTGTATCGAAATAATGAAACTGAACATAGTATTCTTGCAGGCGCGTTACACTATCGTGTCCAGCAGCAAGCAAGCCATAGGTCCCCTTATCATCGTCACTATCAAGGTTGTTTGTACTGGCAAAAGCAACTCCCAGGTTGATTCCCTTGAAGCTATCTGTTCTATAATAGAAAGATCCCCCTAGGGCGCGGTCCTGACGATCAGTCGTAGTCCGATCGAAATGCCTGGTAAATTGCAACAGTTGAATTTCTCCCTTAAATGTACCGTTGGCAAACATCTCCTTTAGATTGTCTGCAGCCATGGCCGGTGTGGACAGGCAGAGCAGCAATAGACAAACAACCATTTTTCTCATGCGTTTTTCCTCCTAGCTTCTGGTGATAAGTAACTGATGGTTGGCAAGACCATCACTTCGGTTAACGGTGCTTCTCTGTGCAAAAGACACAGACTGCACCACGGTACGGTTGCTTAATTGCGACTTGTATGCCAACAATTCTGAAATGGAAAAATAGCGTAAGGTGTTGTTATTGCAGGTGTTTCTTTGAGTGGAAAAATGTGAAGTTTGTCCTCTTTTGAGTTTGAAAAACAGCAGGAAATTAGGCCGGAGTGGAGTAATTACTCGAAATTAAAGAGTTTTTTCTGTTTATTTTTGAATTGTCAATTTAGGAATTGAGATCAGAACGATAATGGCCGATGCGGTACCGATAAATCCTAGAGATTCGATAACTTGGCTTCTCTCACGCCGTTTCAAAGAGACTCGTCATAGCCTCCCGGTAGGCGTTCTTCCTGTTTGCGGAGTTTGGCTCTGGAAAGGCAACCGGCAGAATGTGATTGATGCTCCTTAAACATGCAAAGGCGATTTAAGTTGGGAGTTGCGAATCGAGCGGTAATTCATCGGTAGAGAGGGGGGAGATCGGTGACAATGAAGAGGATTCTGCCTCGTTTTGACAGCAGCTCCAAGGAAGGAAAAAGATTGAAAAAATATCTACTTGTGCTAATTTAGGGCTCTAAATTAGATTTGTCTATTTTAATTGATGCACGTGTGTCCGTTAGCCTTTGATGGGAAGTTCGTTATTCCGTAAAATCTTTTAGCCATCTGTAACTTTGTTTGAAAGATAAATGATCGGAATCATTTATCTACTCTGGAAAGACAACGTCTCATGCCTTCCTTCGTCAGCCTATTTTCGGGCTTTTCTCAGCACACTGAGCATGTACGAACCTCTGATACTTTGAAGGAGGAGCGGGTCAGACTTCTTTATTCCAATCTGCCGAGCTCGGTTGGGATCAGTGCACTGCTTCTTGTGCTGATCATTTTTGTGTTCAATTCTGTTATTGCCCACGAACGCCTGTATGGATGGTCAGCGTTACTGGGAGTCGTGTTGTTCGGGCGAGCCCTGTTTCACCTTTACTGGAAAAAATACCGTAGTGGCGCTGCCAAACAACTTGACTGGCTGTTTTGGTTTCGTCTTGGTGCGATTATCACCGGTGTTCTTTGGGGGGTCGGCGGGGTCGTGTTGACACCACAGGAAAGCCTCAGTCACAAAATTTATATCTCGTTTGCCGTTGGTGGTTTGAGTGCCGGGGCAGCGATCACAATGGCTGTTGATCGTGTGTGTGTGAATAGCTATCTATTCTCTGTGTTAGTTCCCCATATCGTCTTTCTTCTCACTGTTGGCGACAAGATGTCTCTTGGTATGGCCACGATGATGACCCTGTTTCTGCTGTTTTTGTTACCCAGTGCAAAACAACTACGTTTGCAGTTTGAAGAGAATTGCAACCTGAGGCATCAGGCGATTGAAAGTGCATTGAGGTTTCGGCAAATGCTCGAAAGCAGTCCGATTGCTGCACGCATTGCCGATGCTGAAACCAACCAGGTTCTTTTTGCCAACAGCAGTTATATGACCTTGATCGATACAACTCCCGACCAGATTCTGAGTATTGTGACAACAGCCTACTATCCAAACACCGATGTTTATGCAGACATGATGCGCAAACTTTGTCATGGCAAGCAGGTCACCAATGAACTGGTTGAATTGTGCTCGCCGGATGGTAACAGCTGGGTTAAGTGGGTTCTCGCATCTTATATCGCCGTTGAATATGAAAACAAATCTGCTGTGCTCGGGTGGTTCTACGATATTACAGATCGGAAAATCATGGAAGAAGAGGTCGAAAAGATGGCCTACTATGATGTTTTGACCGGCCTGCCCAACCGTAGCCTGTTTTTCGACCGTTTGAAGCAGGCGCTGATCAAAGCTGATCGGGAAAAAAGGCTTGTTGGACTGCTCTTTTTGGATCTCGACAAATTCAAACCCGTCAACGACCAATATGGACACCATGTTGGTGATGTGCTGCTCAAAGCCGTTTCAGAGCGAATCTGTGGCTGCTTGCGGCGAAAAACCGACTCCGTTGCCCGAATTGGTGGCGATGAATTTGTCATCTTGTTGCCAACTCTGGCAACCATCGAAGATGGTGTGAAAATCGGCGAAAAAATTAGAGAAGAGTTGAATCAGCCCTTTGTCGTGGATGGCAAAACCCTCGATGTTTCTTCAAGTATCGGCATGTCTGTTTACCCAACTCACGCCGATGATGAACACGACCTGATCAAGACGGCAGATATTGCCATGTACTACGCCAAGGCCGATGGACGAAATCGCATTAATGTCTATTATGAGGCCATGGTCAGATGATTATCGCCTGACTTGCTGACACGAAAGATTAAACGTCCCCGGACTGATTTCCCCCCCCCATATCCCGCTAAAAGCAGAACAGACAGACCCTTCCCAGCAGATCATGCTTCACTGTGTTGTTCCCAGGCATCGCACCATTGAAGAGAAACAGGCTTAGCGCTCTCTGTTTGAGATGTCAATTTGAGAATTAGCCAACCACTAAACATGTCCATTGTTTATCCAGCAACCGTTATCCTAAATAAATATCCTGTATTTTCATAAGGTTATATATTTTTAAAATTCTTTCTCTCGACAGGTATGTTTTTTGCTTTTTTCAAGAATAAATGTTCTGCCATGCACAGGCACTGTATATCCGCTCCGGGTGTCGCTGTCAGGCAAAACACCTGTAAATACAGCATAGTAATGTCTGTCGCCGTAATGATGTGAATGTCCTGTTGGTCCAAGTGGCCTCAACAAGAGCTTTGGGGAAAGAAATGAATTATCTGAAATTACGACAAAACGAAAACACTTCAGTAAGAAAACAGCGCCCTGTACCAGTTGCCAAGAGCCGCACTATCAACCCGGAAGCCAAACGAAAGAAAATCCTTCGAACCGCCCACAAACTCTTTGTCAGCAGGGGCTATTACCGGGTGACTATCCCCATGATCGTCGCAGCTTCCGGCGTCAGTACCGGTGCTATTTACAATCAGTTCGGCAGCAAGGAGAATATTGCTCGCACTTTGTACGAAGAGTTGAGTATCCGTTTCATGGTCAGCTTTCAAAAACGCCTTGCACAGCACACCACCACCTACGGAAAATTGCGGGCGTTTACCGAGTTGGTTTTCGATTTGACGGAATCCGACCCTGCGATGATCGAGTATCTGATGTTCATGCGCCATTCCGAGTTTGTAGACGATATGTCTCCGCTGTTGAGTGAGCCGTTTGAAATCGTGCGAAATATTGTTAAAGAAGGAATTGCTGCCAACGATATCAAATCGGGGGATTATTTTGCGTGTTCGGTAACGTACACTGGGGCGATTCTGCGCCCGGTGATGCTCCACCTGGAATCAGTGCTGCCAAAACCGCTCAAAGAGTACACAGAAGAGTTTATCAACAACGCCTGGGATGCTATCAAGGCCTGATCGGGCAGGGGAACTGCATGGTCGCAACCGGCGGTGAAATCTTTGTGCGCTGTCAGGTGCTATGTACAATGACATAAATGAAGGGCGCAGGACTCCAGAAACATGGTTGTCTTGCTATGTTCAAAGCCAGCTTTACAATGAGGTTTAGTTAAACATAGACTTGCCCCCTTTTTTCACTGACGGCGTTGCTCCTGGGCCAGCGTATGCGAACTCAGTATGTGCAACCCCAACCCTAACCGAAAGCTGTGGAGCGCCAGTCATGACCATACGACGCAACGCCATTCTCTTGTTCAGCAAACCGCCCGTGCCCGGCCTCGTGAAAACCCGGTTAAGCACCATCAAGGACGGGTGGTACACCCCGGAGATCGCCGCCTCACTCTACAAGTGCATGCTTCTTGACCTGCTGGAGATCACCTGCGACGCGCTTGCCGACCTCGAAGCGAAGCAAGCCGCTAAGAGACGGCCCGGCGATCTGGAAGATATTTACGATATCTTTATTTCGACAACCCCCGCAGAGAATATCGCTGTTATGGAGCAGGTTCTTGCGGATGCCGGACCATGGCCGAGGGAATTTACGGTCATCAGCGATAGTGGCGCGAGCTTTGACGAACACTACAACCACGCCTTTGAGCAAGTCTTTGAGCGCGGATGTACCACGATCCTGTCGTATGGCGCTGATATGCCCACTCTGGAGAAATTCGTCGTCATCGAAGGCTTTGAGAAACTGCAACGGCTGTGCGACCTCGAGGGGGGCGGCATCGTGCTCTCTCCAGATCAGCAGATGGGTGTCTCACTGGTTGGCTGGACCAAGGATACCCGCATCGATCACAGCGGTGTCTTCTACAATCCGGACGGCCTGACTGTGCTTCCCGCCTACATTCAGAAGGCGGCAGCAAATGAGATCCCCGCGCTCTATCTGCCCGCCGTGCCCGATGTGGACACGATGCTCGACCTGCTGCACGCCTTGACCCTGATGGAAGCCATGGAGTATTGCGCCCGCTTCGAGAGCATTACAGTTCCCTCGCGCACGCTCGCTGCGGTGCGGGAACTCGGACTCGAGGTCATCGTGCCGCCAAATGAGCTGCGGGACTCGCGCGAAGGGATCGACGACTGAGAGCGAGAACAGGCTCGCGGCAGACTGCAGCAGCGAGCAGTGCAACATTTACCCTGGCAGCAGCGGCCAACAATTTGGTCCGCATGCGAGGCCCGATTTAGGGTGGGGCAACAGCGGAGGCCACAACGGCCGCGGCATTGCGTTTTATCGGGAAAACGGGTCCCCAAAGGCATTAAATTCTGCCGAGAACCAACGAAAGAGCAAAAAAACGTATCGGGTAATTGACAGAAGCGGTGATCTCCCGGAGGTCGAACACGTGGCAATCTGACAACGTGATGATAGGTCGGGATGTCATTTCTGCTGTCCTATATAAAAATCAGGAGGACTAAACTCATGGCCACACACAAAACTCGAAAAGACTTCGAGCTCAAACCAGAAGATCTTGAGGGCTTTGATATAAAGGACATAAAATGTCACGCTTGCAGTGGCTACGGTAATTGTGGTTACCGGATGTATCGATTGTTGGATGGAAAACCAGTTCTTATATGTCAATTACTCAAACAGCAACTTATTGAAGAACGCGACCAACAGGGCACAAAAGCATCAAAGTGACTCGCACCTATAATTTTAAATAATTTCTTATATTTTATGAAAAATTATGGCGGGATGTTTTCAATATTTGTGCGATCAATCTATCATTGATTACTCTGCCGATTGAGCAGATGTTATGAACGTTATCAGTTCCGCAATAAGAACTCCACATAGCACACCTGTACTATTGGCGAATAGGTCCATCCATTCACCATAGCGATTTACATATGGCTGAATCAGTTCAATTGCTCCGCTATAAGCAATGAAAAAGACCCCGTAGGCTCTCCAGTACGTTGGTTTGCGAAGTGCTGTGGGCAACATGAGGCAAGCATAAGCAATAAAGTGATGCGTTTTATCTGTGCCGGGTACGGCTGGTAAACTGTCTAACGGCCAAAGTGAAAGAAGGGTAATTGCGGTCAAAACCAACAGAGTTAAGCTGATCCAATATGTTTTAACGATATTTATGAGTGTCGTCATATAAATTCAAGAGAGACCGGTTCGAGAATTGCCCTTGTAGCAACACGTTGGTTGATTGTACGCTTTAGCCCCAGAAACAGCCATACTCGTCCTTTTCAAGGACGGCTAAAAAAACTTCTATTGTTTTTACTTCTGGGGTTGGCTCGTATCTGTGCCATTTCAGGTCAGCACGTTGCCAGTAAAGTTTCCACGAATTTGTTTTTTTAACGTATGTGGCTTTTGCAATAGGCGACTCCATTTTTTTACCAGGCTGGTTCCATACTTCCCTGATTTCAAAAATGATCACACTTTGATTTTCGATTCGAAACGAGAGATCCACCTGGTTGCGAATGTGTGGTTCCGGGCGATGGCTTTCAATGTAGTGGTTCACAATTTTCTTGTAACGTTTAATCTCAAATTCACTGATTGCCATAATTATTCCTGCATACAGAAAGCCCGGCCTGAGTGGCCGGGCTTTCGTGTTTTGAACTAAATAAAGGGTTTAACCTTCTTTGATCGTCCGTGCTAATTCAGCGGCGCGTTGCACGGCCAGATCATGCTGCTCTTGTCCGGCAGCGCCGAACCATTCGATGGGCTCCATGAACTCCCATTTGTTCTTTTCGGTGATGCGATCCAGTTCACGTTGGGCGCCACCGGACCAACCGGCTGAGCCGAAACGCAGGACTTTTTTGTTCCACAGTTTTTTGCGGCGGAACATATCCAATACCCACGACATGGGCGGGAACATCTCGTATTCGTAGGTGGGCATGCCGAGGATCAGGCCGGATGATTTCCATGCGGAGGCGAGGATAATACCGACGTGCTCATCGGGCACGCGATGTACGTGCAGGGGCACGTCTTCGCTCTCTACGCCTTTGATGATGCTGTCGACCAGCTTGGCGGTGTTGCCGTACATACTGGCCCAGATCAGGGTGATCTCTTTTTCCGCCGGGCCGTTCATGTAGCTGGCAAAGCGGTGGTAATCGTCAATGATCGCTTTGGGGTTTTCCCGCCAGATGATGCCGTGGGACGGAGCGATCACCTTGATGTCGAGATCATCGAGGCGGGCAATGCCTTTGTTGACGAAGGTCGAGAAGCTGGCCACGATGTTGGCGTAGTAGCGTAGGGCTTCCTGGTGGAAGAAGTCGTGTTGCTCTTTGGAAAGCTGGTCATCAAAGTAGATATCGTTGACCGTGCCGTAAGCGCCGAACGCATCGCAGGAGAACAGCGTGCCGCTGCTCTGCTCGAAGGTCATCATGGTTTCCGGCCAGTGGATATTGGGCGTTTCGAAAAACTGCAGCACTTTGCCGCCGCCAAGATCGAGCGTGTCACCATCCTTGATGATATGGGTATGCTCAGTGATAGAAAAGAATGAGTTGAGCACCGCTGCCGCTTTCTTGGTCAAATAGATTTCGATAGCGGGATTTTCTTTGATCAGAGTCGGAATCCAACTGGTGTGGTCCGGCTCCATGTGGTTGATGATCAGGTAGTCGAAGCTCTTCGGTGTCAGATCGATGGACTGCAGCTCGGATTGAAACTCAGCCGGCTTGTCGTTGATATCTTCGATCAGGTCGATCAGAGCTGTTTTTTCACCCTGAACCACGTAACTGTTGATGGAGATGCCGTTGGGCATCGGCCACATGCCTTCAAACAATTGATAGCTTTCAAGGTTAACGGGTAAGCAGTAGATCCCGTCACTGATTTGAACTGCTTTCATGTTGAATCGTCCTTTCGGTGGATAAGCATTGAAGCAGGTTGCTGCGTTGGCCTGCTTGCACGTGCGAATGAACCTCTGCATCGTTGAGAGGGGCATGGTTGAAATTTACCTGACCAATGTAGTCAAATTTCAATAAGATGACAACCCCCTGTTTTTGCTGAATAAAGCGTATACTGCATTAATGTGCTTATTGAGCAAATGTTGGTATTCTAACACAAACAGAAACATTCTCCGCTAGCGTCCTGTTGTGTTGTGCTCTTTTTTAGCAGGCTGTTGAAAAACAGCCTGTGGAGCCCATGGACGGGCGACCGAAATCAAGGATAGGTTTTCAAGACCTTGATTTTGTAAGCAAGACGGAAATCGCATTTTCGGCTTGCGTCATTGGAAAAGCCCCGGATGGGACTTTCTCAACATCCTGTTAGCGCGATTTTCTCACAAATGACATGCTGCGAAACCGGGGCGGGAGGTAGTAACTATGGCGTTGGTGTTTCAATACGGTTCCAATCTGTCCACAACTCGCCTGAACGGGCCGGACCGTCTGGATGGTCAGGCGCAGGTTGTCGGCGTGGCACGAACCGTTGAGTGCTTTTATCTCGATTATACGGTGTGGAGCCACCACAACAATTGTGCTGCGGCGGATATTGTTGCAGATGCGTCAGGGCGGTGTGTTTATGGGGTTGTCTATGAGATTCCTGACCCGTTGGTTTTTGGCTATCACAACCATATGACCTTGGACCGGATTGAGCTTGAAGGGGAGTCTTATCGCCGGCAACAGGTTGGCGTACGGGTCAAAGGCAGTGATGATCCGATTTGCGTCTGGACCTATCGCGCCAAGCATCCACGTTGTGGTTTGAAGACCGAACTTGATTATGTCCGCCATCTGTTAATCGGCATGAAAGAGCATGGTCTCCCCTCGGAGTATCAAGCATATGTGATCGAGCGAACCTTATGTAATCATAGCCAGTTAGCGCAATCGCTTCATGCGTTTCTGAATCGCTTGAATGTTTCTTCCTGATTATTCTCCACAAAATCCAGCCGTTAGCTTGAATGCCAAAGCCCATCATCTATACTTCACCAACAGGAAATTAAATCAATTAAATGGGGTGCTGCAAATATATCTTATTGTGACAGCTCCTGTTTCATCATTGCAGGATAGCTGAATCCATTTTCACACACGGACTGTTCACACGGTTTCAATGACTGAATCCGTGTGAATAGTCATGTTTGTTACGTACCACGACATCCCAAGACCTGTGTCTCTGGAAGGAGGTGGTTAGATGAGAACATGGATGAAGGCCTCATTGCTGGTATTACTGGGAGTTGTTCTCGGAGTGCCGTTGATGAGTATGGGCTATTACACCATGGTGCGAACGTCGACGCCGCAGTTCTGTGCTATGTGTCACGAGATCCAGCCTGCCTATCGTGACTGGAAAACATCCAGTCATGGTTTCAATGCGCAGGGGGTGGTGGCGGATTGTATGGATTGCCACCTGCCTGCTCCTCACGACACGTTCGATTTCTTTTATGCCAAAGCGTATCACGGTCTCAAGGACGTGATTGCCCACTTTACGCTCGATGAGTATGACAGGGCCGAGAACCGTCGTCATGCCTGGGCGGATATTCATAATGATCAGTGCATGAAATGTCATCGTAACCTGTTGTATCTGCCGGATAAACGCGGAGCCATGTTGGCCCATCGTACGGTTGTTTATGCACGGCAGGGCTACGAAAAGCGGTGTACCGACTGCCATCGCTACCTGGTGCATCGACCCAAATCCAGTTATGCCTACAGCGAAAATCTGTAACGAATTGAAATTATCTTGTCTGGAAAACGAGGAAAGGAGCGGTTATGAGAACCACGATTACCCTGACAATTGCCGGGATTGTTTGTTTTGTTCTGGCTGGGAGTGCCCTGGCGGCCAACCAGGTGAAGCTCAGAGATTTCAGGCTGGAGCGCAGCATGTCCAAACAGGCGCAGGCGTGTCTGGAATGTCACAAGCGGGAACATCCGGGCATTTTCTCTGATTGGGCGGCAAGCCGCCATGCCAGTGCGAATATTACCTGTCTCGATTGCCATCTGGCGGACGAAACAGATCAGGATATCAGCAAAACCCACTTCAAGCAGTATCAGCGTAGTGATACGCCTTGGGGGCGTGCCGAATTTCGCGTGCCCATTGCCGAGGTGGTCACTCCGAAAGACTGTTCCCGTTGCCATCCGGATGAAGTGAAACAATACAGTCGCAGCAAGCATGCGAATACCATTGAAATCATGTGGAAAATCGATCCGTGGCTTAATAAAGGGATGAACTCTGAAACCGAACGCCAGGCCGGGTGCTATTATTGCCACGGCACGGTGCTGGAGATGGATGAAGAGGGACGGTTGTCTTCTGATACCTGGCCCAATGTGGGTGTGGGTCGTATCAATCTCGATGGCAGTAAGGGCAGTTGTACCAGTTGCCATACGCGCCATCGTTTTTCCGTTGCCGAAGCGCGCAAGCCTGAAGCCTGTGGTCAATGTCACCTGGGGCCGGATCATCCGCAGATTGAGATTTTCACCGAATCCAAGCACGGTGATATCTACGACACCTTTGGTGATGAATATAACTGGGACGCTCCGGCCGGAACCTGGACGCCTGGCATTGATTATCGTGGCCCGACCTGTGCCTCTTGCCATATGAGCGGTGCCGGCAAGCAGTTGACCACGCATGATGTGACCGAGCGGTTGAGTTGGGAGTTGCAAGTGCCGTTGACGGTGCGTCCGGAGGATTTTAAGCCGTTCCCGTCCAACAGCAATTGGCAGGTGGAACGTAATAAGATGAAGGATATCTGTAAGCAATGTCATGGCAAAAACTGGGTGGAAGATCATTACACCAAGACAGACGCCGTGGTGAAAGAGTACAACGAAGTGTATTTCAAGCCGGCCAAGGCCATGCTTGATGATCTCTACAGCAAAGGGTTGCTCGACAACAGTAGATTTTTTGATGAGCATCTTGAAGTTGAATTTTATGAGCTGTGGCACCACGAGGGGCGCCGGGCCCGCATGGGTACCGCGATGATGGCACCGGATTATGCCTGGTGGCATGGTTTCTACGAGTGTAAGCACCGTTACAACGGGTTTATGCAGGAAGCACGTCATCTGCTGGAGACCGGTGAGAAAGCCTATATCTTCAAAGACTTTCCCAATGCCAACGGCGATACAACACGTCCGCCGGTGATTTTCGGCAAGCCGTAAAGTAAACTCTGTTTTTTTTGAACAGATAGAATAAAAGGGCTGTCACCTGAATTTGGTGACAGCCCTTTTGATTTTGGAGTGTTTTTTTGAAAACAATTTATTTGTTTAAAGCCTGTTCCAGTTCACGTAAGCGACGGCGCAACTGCTGATCTTTTTCCCAACGTTCGGTCACGTCGCGTAAGATGGCCGCAACACCGCTCGGCTTGCCCTGCGAATCGGTCAACAGCACAATGGAAAACTCACTGGAGCACTGTTCTGAGGATTTGGTCAGAGCAGGTACTGACAAGAGTTTATCGCCGTAACGGGTGTTGCCGGTTTTTATACAGGTTGCATAGCCCTGCCAATGTCGTTCGCGCAGTTTTGGGGGAATGATGATATCAAGCGATTGTCCGAGAGCTTCTTCGGTGCTGAAACCAAATATGCGCTGCGCGCCACGGTTCCAGAGGCGGATGATGCCGTCACGATCGGCATACATGATTGCGTCTGCGGCATTGGCGGCGATGTCACTGTAGAGGTGCTGGTCACGGGTAAGAGGCATGGCCGTTCCTTTTGAGTCGGTGGGAGGTTGAAGACGTCATCATTGTTTCGCCAAGTATGATGTATTACGCACATCTGTCAACGACGGGCACAGTTAGAATTGCGAACGGAGGCAGGACTCCGTATAGTTGAAGGCCGAACTGTTCAAAGGAGGGGAAGCGCATGAAATTATCAGGGAAAGATCTGGCCTTTGCTGGTGGCGCTGTTGCGGTGCTGATTGTGGTGGTGCTTGGTACCGGCAAAGAGCTCGGACCGAATGTGCCGACAGATGCCGGTCATCAGGCGTTCTTCAGTCAGTTGGAGCAGGGACAGCGCCGGGTCGAGGTGGAGCAGGGCTGTCGCCAGTGTCATCCGCTGGCCGATCTGCCTGAGGCGCATCCCCATAAAGAGGAATGCATGGTCTGTCATCAGCCGAGTTAAACGCCGATTGGTCTCGAAAAGAAACGGGGGAACGTATTGAAGCGTTCCCCCGTTGTTATTTGTACTGGATGATTTACAGATTGTCGGTGGCGTCCGGTGTGGCGATGTAGCTTTTGATGCAGTGGTCTTCGGCCGGAAGCTTCATCAGTTGTTCACTGTTGACCGTAAGGCTTTCCACATAGTTGACAAACGACAGGGCGTAATCGAGGTAAGTATCGGTACCCAGACCGCGCTCTTGCTGAACGGTGGCAAAGGTGTCGTAGCCGTCGCGTCCGGCTGCGGTGTAGCTGTTGGTGACCACCACATACAAGGTGCCGTCTTCCAGGGGAACGTAACTGTCGCTGCCGCGGGCTTTAAACTCAAGGTTGCTGAGGCGACTGCCGTAGGGTTGGGTGGCATCGACATCGTATTTGATGGCATAGGCATAGGGAAATCCGCCGGTGGAACCACCCTGAGCGATGTTTTCGATGGCGTCTTCCATCACCTGTTTGATCTCGGAGCCGTACATGTCGATCTCATACAGGGTGTTGGCGAAAGGCAGCAGGGTGTAGGCGGTATCATAGGTGATGTCGCCGCTGTTGACGCTGGTGCGCACGCCGCCGCCGTTTTGAATGGCGATGTCGGCATTGGGGTCCATCTCGTAAAACGCTTTGGCAACGACCGGGGTAATGTCACTGCCCAGTGGCAGGTTGACACCGTAGTAATCATGGCCGGGGACACGGCTCAGCAGCAGGTCTTCTCCGGCTTCACCGATCACGGTTTCACCCAGCGCATCCACGTCTTGAGCATAGTCGGCAATGATGGCCGCTACCGTAGGATCTTCTTCGGTGATGGTCAGCTTGTCGTCGGTATCAATGGCGTCTTGGATGGCAGCCAGTTCGTCGCCGTCTACCGTATAGTCGTTTTCATCGGCATCTTCACGCACAAAGGTGTCACCGAGCAACAGGTGCGGCGTGCCGCTGCAACTGCCCAGAGTGTCGCCAACAAAAGTCACGTCCAGCTCACCGAGCACTTTGCTGTATTCCCACGCCTGAACAATACACACATCGTCACCATCGGCATTGGTGGCCATGGTCGGGTAATCGCCGGAATTGGACAGATCATAGGGCGAAAAGTCGCCGAGTAGGGTGTGAGAGTCGCCGTCAACGATGACATCAATGTCGCTGACCTGGGTGGCGAGTATTTGAACGTTGTTGTAGCCGTAATGGCTGAGCACGATGATTTTTCCGACTCCGGCAGCCTTCAGCTCATCGACAGCCGTCTGAACTGATTCAATTTCATCTTTGAAAGTGATCTCATCGCTAGGTTGAGAAGACTCTTCGGTTTTACCGGCAATGGTGACACCGATGATGCCGATCTGCTCGCCACCCATCTCTTTAATAATGTAAGGGGCAAATTTACCTTCCAGCACATTGCCTGGGGCCACTTCAATATTAGAGCTGATCAGGGGGGCATCAAGCTGGTCACTGAACCCGGCCAGCCAGGTGTCGCCATCGTCAAACTCGTGGTTGCCGATGCACATGGCGTCAAAGCCGATGGCGTTCATCACTTCGGCATCGGCCTCGCCTTGAAACAGGGTGTAGTAGAGGGTGCCTTGAACCGCATCACCGGCATGCAGCACCAGGTGATTGTCGTTTTCAGCGGACAAGGCGTCGATCAAACTGGCAACCCGTGCCATGCCGCCGACTTCGGCTTCGGTGGTGGTGCCGTCCAGTGTTAGGTCAACGTTGTCGCTGTCGAGATGCGAGTGGACATCGTTGACGTGAAGAATCTTAACTGAGGTGCGATGTGGTGAGCTGTTGCTGTCGCCACAGGCGCTGACCAGTAACAGGGTCAGAGCAATCAATAAAAAATTCAGCAGAGGGCGGTTGGGCATGTTCAGATGTTTCATCCTGTGTTCTCCCGTGGTTGGCAGTGGTGAATCGTTGTCTTGCAAAACGCAGCAAGTTCACCGTTGCCGGGTTAAAGGGAGATGAGAATTTTATTATGTTCTCAAAAACGTTGAGAACCTTTTAGCGAAACCGTTGATACGTCTGGCGCACTTGTTCGGGAACACTCAGCCACTGGCTATCGTCGGCAAAAGAGAAATCAGCAAAATCAAAGCCAGGCGCCACTGTACACCCGACCAGGGTGTAATCGCCACAACTCTCTGCCGCTTGAAAATCACCTCCGACAATGGTGGTGCAATACTCCGCTTCGCCCGGGCCGATAAGCTGTTCTTCGATGGTGGTGTCATGCCAGCGTAACAGACGCAGTGGCGCTCCTTCGTAGTAGTTCCACACTTCATCATGGAGTACACGATGAAAGCGGCTGACCTGACCTTTGAGCAATAGAAAATAGATATGGGTCAGGGCCTGGCGTGGTGCATCGGTAACGGATGATGAAACGGCTTGCTCGGAGCGATACACTTCCCGGTAAAAGCCCCCTTCAGGATGGGGGGCCAAGCTCAATCGATCAATAAGTTGTTGCATAGGGTTCTCCTGTGTTCTTGTGGTCGCGCGTTGCTAAATGGATGGTGACACAGTGAGCCACTGTGGGACGCTTTGCCTCACTTCCCATGTCTACAGCTTTTTTTAAAAGCAAAAAAAAACACCCAGAGAACAAACCTTCTAGTGCTCTGTCAATGCTAACGATTCGAGTCTATGGCACAGCATCGTTCCGTTCACACAGGCGCTAAATCGCCGAAGTGGTTACTCCACTTCAAGGTTTTTCAACGCAGGGGGAATGGTGTGAGGCGAAGCCGGATTTGAAGATTATGTGTTGCCAGGGCACTTGGCTTGGCACGGTCTCTGCTCTGTTTTCCCGCATCCATTTATATCTTGATAAGGAGTATGTTATGCCAAAATTTGTTGTAGAACGAGAGATTCCTTCCATTGGTCAGGTATCGGCTGAAGAACTGCAAGCCATTGCGCGTAAGTCACGTGAGGTTCTTAACGCAATGGGAACGTCGATTCAGTGGGTGGAAAGCTATGTGACCGGAGATAAGATTTACTGCGTTTATATTGCCGAAAATGAGCAGCAGATCCTTGATCATGCCGCTCAAGGTGGTTTTCCCGCCAACCGGATTTGTCAGATCGAAACTATGATTGATCCGACCACCGCCGAATAACCCCTTATCTGGTGTGACCACATAAAGACTGATGGTGTGGTCACACTACCCCTTTTTTTCCTGCCTTAATCTCCTCAACGGTTTTTTTATCACCTTGCGCAAAGACGTTTGATTTTTTCCCCTGCATGGAAAATTTGTATTCCTTTGTCTACGATTTACATACCAAATAGTCGTCTTAAGACGACATAACGCCTTTTTAAAAATCATCACTTGCTCTTGTAGTAGATGGTTTATTGGTGTCTAAATTGCTCTTTTATAAGGATTTATTTAGGAAGATTCGTTTGACTTGTTTAAATTTGCTGTGCTACATCTTTTCCTGTCTTGTACTTTTTAAACGTCATGTGACGTTTCGATCTTTCCTTTCAGTATCTTTTGCCGTCCATCGTAGTGATGATTAAATTCGCGGCGATATTTGGCAGATTCTCTGCCTGGAGATTCCAGCCAATCAACGGGACCCGACCCCACACCGCTGTGGGCAGATAGGGTCGTGAAGCACGTTCGCGAACGGGTTTACGCGTTACGGTGCCACTGAAATGGTCACAGAGTGTCTTTTTTGCTGATGGCTGTTTTGCCGGTGCTGCGCCAGTGACGCGTGTGTGTACATTCGATGTAGTCATGTTTTTCAGCAGGAGGCCCATCCATGAAACGTTTATCCACGTTCTTTATTTCCCTGACCATAGCAATGATGGTCCTGAGTACTGTCGGCAGCGCCTTGGCCGATGACAGCGTTGTTCTTGACCCCGTCAAGATCACCGAGTCGGTTCCTGTGACCGAGACGCTGGCAGAGCCCAAGAAGGTTGTTGTCGTCACGGAACAACCGGTGCAGCCGGTGTCTCTTACCGAAGCGCTCGACAAGGAATTCTTTGTTGAATTCCAGAAATCCGGCGAGTATAGCTCCGAACCCTACATTCGCGGGCGCGGCACCAAGGGTGTGCCGGTTTATCTGGAAGGGATGCGCCTTAACAGTGGTCATAGTGACTCGACTAATCTGTTCAACCTGATTGACGTGGAAACCGTGGAAGTTTATCGCGGCCCCAGTGGAGCAACATTGGGTATGGGCGCTATGAGCGGCGCGGTTGTGGTCAAATTCAGTGATCCCGAATTCGCCGACAGTGCGGCGTTTGTCACCAGTGGTTTTTTTAAAGCCAAAACATCGATGTTTTCCACCTCTGGGTATTCAGCCGCTTTGGGAGGACGCGCTTACAATGATCGCTTCAATATCGCGGTGAGTGGCGGCTTGTCCGATTACGATGACTATGAAGACGGTGAGGGCGATGACGTTGAACACTCCCAATACGAGACCTCTAACTACAATGTCAGTATGGCCGTGAAGATCACTGACGACAGTCACGTCTATGTCCGTTACATGAAGGATAAAGCTGATTCGGAGGATCCTTTTTCCCGTTACCAGAATAACGGCGTCTGGTTTTATACCGACCGCCCCAACGATGACGGCGAGACCCTGTTCATCGGCTACAAAGACGCGGAACTCGGAGGCCTGCAAAACGTTCATCTGCAACTGTTTGGCAGCGATCTCCACTATGATATGGACATGAAAAAGGAAGCGGCTATTCCCGAAGTGCGTGAGCTGTTCCGCGATAGCGAAACCCGTGGTGGCAAGCTCTCGGCGCAAAAAGAGCTCGGCAACCACCTGCTGTCGTTTTCCGGCAAATATACCAAGATGGAAGTGACCAACGGCGTGCGTATGTTTAACGGTGCCACGCAGAGTTGGAGCGACTGGGTGAGTGCTTTCGGCATTACCGATGGCGAAATCAGTTCCACCATGGTTAACGTTGCCGACGATATGGTCTACGGCAAGGCGTTTTTCAATGTTGCGGCCGGGTATGAATTTGTCCGTCGCAAAGTCCATTCCAACGTCAATTCAACAGCCCTGTCCGGCCTGGTGCCGTCGGAACTGCTTGATCAGGTGCAACAGAAGGATACGGATGAACGTGATCATCTGCTGTCGGTCAGTGCCACGGCCGGCTATGAGTTCTGTTCCGCCTTTGTCCCTTATGTGAAACTCTCCAATGCCAGTCGCACGCCGTACTTTAATGAGTCCTACGGCAACAACCCCAACAATGGCTCCATGGTCCCTAATCAGGATCTGGACAACGAAAGTGTCTGGGGTGTTGATGTCGGTTTTGACGGTCGCATCGGTGGCCTTTACTACACCAGTGCCTTGTACTACCAAGACTACACCGACTATATCGAACTGGTTCAAACCGGTTACCAGACCACTGCCGGTCTGCCCATCAAGCGCTATGTCAATCTCGATGACGCCACAGTCTACGGTGCAGAGGCGTTGCTTGGTTACGATTTCGGCGCTGATCTGTTTGTTGAAGCCGCCTATCTCTATACCTATGGCAAAAATGAAATGGATGACCAGCCTTTGGCCTACATTGCTCCGCAAAAGCTGACCCTGACCATCGGTCAGCAGCGTAAAACCGGTCTGAGCTGGTTCATCGAAGAGGTGATGGTTGATGAGCAGGACCGCATCTCCACAGTCAATGGCGAGGTGGAAACACCGGGCTATGCCATTACCAATCTGGCTGTCAGCTATGCCTTTGCCGATATCGGCTGGATGACTGCGCCGGTGGTGGCGTTTGAACTGAACAACGTTCTTGACCGCGATTATCGTCAGCATCTCGATAAAGTGTCGGCGACTTCGTGGTATCTGCCCGATGAAGCCGGTATTAACGGTGTGCTGTCGGTACAGGTCGGATTTTAAGCCATGCGTGGCCTGCTCCTGCTCATCTGTTGTGTGTTTGTGATGTTTCCCAATGTGGCCCCCGCTTC
Source organism: Desulfuromonas acetoxidans DSM 684 (assembly GCF_000167355.1). NCBI lineage: Bacteria > Pseudomonadati > Thermodesulfobacteriota > Desulfuromonadia > Desulfuromonadales > Desulfuromonadaceae > Desulfuromonas > Desulfuromonas acetoxidans. Next base: position 157,060 of record NZ_AAEW02000003.1, on the reverse strand, counting down.
CCAGGGGGGGCACAGGGATGCCCAGCCACAGCGCATTTACGGTACGGCGCCGCCCATTACCCATCTCCTCTATGTGCTTGGTGCAGACGGGCTGATTGCTGTTAATGCTCCGCTGCGCAATCCATCCAACAACGCGGATGATCGGTTTTTGCGTGAATGGTTCCGCCACTTGCCGGTTCTCGGTGGTTGGCACGGCAATCGTCACCCCAATCTCGAAGAGATTCTCCGGCAAAAGCCGGATCTGATTGTCAGTTGGGATACGCCGTTGTTGCAGGACAAAGTGGATGGCGATCTGGGACGAATCGGATACAAGGCGCTGGCGGTGAATATTGATGACACGGCCAACTACCCGCAGGTATTTCGTCAACTCTCTGCAGTTATTGGTCGTGCCAAACGTGGCGAGGCGCTGGCTGTTTGGGCCGAACAGCAGATTGATGATTTGCAACGCTTTGTCGCCACCATCCCCCCCGACGAACGGGTGCGGGTGTATTACGCCGAAGGGCGTGACGGCTTGCAAACGGAATGTGCCGGTTCTTTTCACGCGGAGCCGCTGCGTTATGCCGGAGGTATTAATGTCCACCAGGGGCGTCAGACCACGGTGACGGGGTTGCAGAGCATTAATATGGAGCAGCTTTTGGCCTATGATCCCGAAGTGATTGTTGTGCAAAATCCGCTGTGCTATCGCGAGCTGTTTGACGATCCTCTGTGGCAACAATTGACAGCGGTGCGGCAGGGCCGCGTGGCTCTGGTGCCAAAAACCCCGTTCAACTGGCTCGACCGTCCACCGTCATTCATGCGGCTGATCGGTGGGCATTGGTTGGCGGCCCAGTTTTATCCACAGCGCTATCCCTACGATGTCAAAGCGAAGGCGCGGGCGTTTTTTGAGCTGTTTTTCGGAGTGCGGGTGGACGAAGACGACTTATCACGCATGATGTTTCCGGCGGCGACCCGTGCGATAGGAAAAGGAGGGGCGTGATGAAGGTCAGTGATTCCCTGTTGCGGATGTTTCTCGGTGGCGGTGATTTTGTTCTGTATATTTTGCTGGCACTTAGTGTGGTGACATTGGGCGTCATTCTCGAACGGCTGTATGCGTTTGTTCACTTGCGGCGTTGTTATGGTCAATTGAGCAAGCGTGATCTGCTGCTGTTCGGTCAGAAGCGGTTGACGATACTTGCTACCCTCGGCAACAACGCGCCGTTTATCGGGCTGTTTGGTACGGTACTCGGCGTGATCAAGGCATTCCACGACCTGCATCTGCAGCAAGGCTCTGGGATCAAGGTGGTCATGGGTGGGATCTCCGAAGCTCTGGTGGCCACGGCCATGGGGTTGTTGGTGGCCATCCCGGCGGTGATCGCTTACAACGCCTTTTCAAAGACCCTGCAAACCTGGCTGTTGTTGAGGCAGAACAATGAATAACGATTTCACGACGGACCAGGAGATCTCGCAGATCAACATGACACCGTTCGTTGACATCGTGCTGGTGCTGCTGATCGTGTTTATGGCTACGGCTAGTTTTATTACGCAGCAGGCGCTGGAACTGAATTTGCCCAAGGCGCAGACTGCCGCCTCCCTGTCTGAGACTGATCCCCACGTTACCATCAGCATCGACCGGCGAGGACTGCTGTATGTGGACGATAAACAGGTGAAGCGTCGCGAACTGGTGGCGCACCTTGAGCAAGCGAATAGTGAATGGCCGGTGCTGGTGCGCAGCGATGCCGGAGCCCGCTACGGTCTGGTGGTTGAAGTGATCGATCTGTGCAAACGCCATGGTTTTTTTACCTTTGCTCTGGAGAGTCAGGACGATGAACCGAACCTTTAAATCTTCTGCGGTGATGCCGTATTCCTGGTTGCTGGCCGTGAAGGCCATTTTGGTTGCCATGGTGCCATTGTGCTCCAGTGGTTCCGTTGGGCTGGGAGTGGTAAAAAGCACCGGGTTGAGCACATTTTTGACCCTGTCGGCGGTGGTGCATGTTGGCCTGTATAGCTTGCTGGCCGTGCCGGCGCAGACACCGCAGTCGGTGGAGGCGCAGCCTATTACACTGGTCAGTTTTGCTCCGTCTGCGGTGGCGGCTGCTCCGGTTGCCGCACAACCTGTTGTGCGCGTCACCGAGCCTGTCACGCCACCTCCGGTGGTTGCCCCGCCCAAACCTGTCGAGAGACCGAAAGTGGTGGAACCGACGGTTCCAGTGATCAAAACGACGATTGAAAAGCAGCGTGAACCAGAACCGCCGCCTGCACCACGTAAGGAAGAGGTGGCTGTGAAGCCTGAAGTCCTGCCTGAGCCGCCGGTCGCCGCTGCCGCCGCGGTCGCCAATGTCGCGGAACAGGTTCAGGGGCCGTCAATGGTTTCAGCCTCCGCCGAACAGGTGGTTGATCCCGTGCCGGGCATGGCCATGCAGGGCGAGCGAATGGCAACGGAGCTGGAGCGCTACGTCATGTTGGTCCAACAGCAGGTTCAGGCACATCTCCATTACCCGCTTAAAGCGCGTAAATGGCATATCGAAGGGAAGGGCAAATTTCAATTCGAGATTGCGGCGGATGGCTCTCTTACCGACAACAACGTGACGGTGTTGACCAGTTGCGGCAGGCGCATGCTCGATCGGGCTGCGATCCATACCATTCGTCATGCCGCGCCGTTTGCTGCGCCGCCCCAAGGTGCGCTGACGGTGACCGCGCCGATTATTTTTGAGTTGCGCTGATGGACACTTCCTGTTCAGAGAAATGGCGTCCGCTGTGGAAGCGGAACAGTACCTGTCGGCGACTGAGCTGGTCGTTCAATCGACAACAGTTGGTGTTTGTCGGCTTGGTTCTGGTGTTGCTGGTGGCCATGCAAGCCTCACTGCTGTTGGGCAAATACCCGGTATCATACGATGATTATACTGAGTTTGCTCGTCTGGTGATCACCGGCCAGTCTGATGTGGCGCGCCAGCAGTTCGCCACCTTGTACAGTGTGATATTTGAGATCCGCCTGCCGCGCATTATTGCCGCTGTGGTGATTGGTGCTTCACTGTCCGTGGCCGGAAGTACCTTTCAGGCCATGTTTGTTAATCCACTGGTGTCGCCGGGCATTCTCGGTGTGCTGGCCGGTTCATCGTTTGGTGCTGCTTTAGGCATGGTGCTGCAATTGCCGTGGCTGGGCGTGCAGGTGGCGGCATTTGTGTTTGGTGCGGCGGCTGTGGCCACAGCGGTGATGATCTCTTTGATCTACCGCAATAGTCGCAGTGTCATCATCCTTATCCTCGGCGGGGTGATCAGCAGTTCATTGTTTACCGCACTGTTGTCGGTGCTTAAGTACAGTGCCGATCCCTACGATACTCTGCCGGCTATTGTCTACTGGTTGATGGGCAGTCTGTCGTTCAGCGATAAGGACACCATTGTGCTGGTGGCCGGGCCGATGCTGTTTTCCGTCCTGGTTCTGACGCTGATGGCTAAATATCTCAACGCCCTGAGCCTTGGCGATGAAGAGGCGCAGTCTCTTGGTCTCAACGTGCGGCGCATCAAGGTGATTGCCATCACTTTGGCCACCCTGGTCAGTGCCCTGTGCGTGGTGATGGCTGGTGTCATAGGCTGGATTGGTCTGATTATTCCGCACATGGCGCGGCTGCTGCTCGGTGCCGATAACCGCAAAGTGCTGCCGGCCAGCGCGCTGATCGGCGCGCTGTTCCTGCTGGTGACGGATAATTTGTCGCGCACCTTGTTTGCCCATGAGATCCCTATCGGCATCCTGACGTCACTGGTTGGCATTCCCATCTTTATTATCGTGTTGAAACATGCACGGGAGGGATTTCATTAATGGTGATTGAGGCGCGTAATATCCGATTTTCCTACGGTCGCAAGCCGGTATTGCAGGGGGTTGATTTCGATCTTGCCGGTGGCGAAGTGGTCTCTTTATTGGGGCCCAATGGCAGCGGCAAAAGCACCTTGCTGAAAATCCTGCTCGGTCTGCTGCGCGGTCAGGGGGAAGTGAGGTTGTTCGGCAAGCCGATTGGCGATTACCGCCGTCAGGAACTGGCCCGCAAGATCGCTTATGTGCCGCAGATCCACCACATGCCGTTTTCCTACACGGTATTGGATGTGGTGTTGATGGGCCGTCTCGCCCATGGTGGTCTGTTTTCAAACTACAGCAAGCATGATTACCGACTGGCTCACGAAGCGTTGGAGCAGGTTGGTGCAGATGCGTTGTCGGCCATGCCTTTTTCACGGATCAGTGGCGGCCAGCAGCAGTTGGCTCTGATCGCTCGGGCGTTGTGTCAGCAGGCGGAGATCCTGTTTCTCGATGAGCCGGTCAATGGACTCGACTACGGCAATCAAATCAAGTTGCTGCGCTTTTTGCGTGACTTTGCCAAACAGGGCACCACGTTTTTAAAAACCACCCATTACCCGGATCATGCGTTGGCCTGTTCGGATCGGGTGGCCATGCTCGACCATGGAGAAATGCTTGCTTTTGATCAGGTAGATCGCGTGCTGACGCCTGATAACGTGCAGCGTTTGTACGGTGTGGCGGTAGAAATTGCCGAGAGCCGTCACGGCTATCGCTGTTGTATGCCGCAAATTTAATGGTCGCGGTACCTGGTTAACAGAGCATTCTTCTTCCGGCGGGAGAAGGGAGCCAAGAAAATATTGCCGTCCGCATAACAGATGCTGACTTTAACAAGGAGTGAATCCATGAGTGATATTGAAAAAACGCCACCAGTTGGAACCCGGCTGGTCACTGATATGGCCGGACGCAAAGTCATTGTTAAGGAGCGCGTAGAAAAAGTTTTTGGTTACAACCCGATGATCACTGCGTTGATGTATGCCCTGGCGCCGGAAAAGATTGCCGGACACAACTTTCCGCCATCGCCTTTGGAGTTGCAGGTCGCGCCGCAATCGTATCTTGACCTGCCGGTTCTCGGCGTACTTGGTGCCCTGTTCGGTGGCGGTAAACAAACCCTTAATACCGAAGCCATTCGCCAGGCACAGCCGGATGTGATCCTGTCGATGACGCTGTCGAAGATTGACGAACCTGAGGTTCAAATGGCTGAGAACCTGCAAAAGGAACTGGATATCCCGGTGCTGATTTTTGATGGTGCTCTGGAGCGTAGTGCCGAAGTGATTCGCCGTGTCGGCCTGGTGATTGGTGTCGAAGATCGCGCTGAGATGCTGGCCGATTATTTTGATAAAAAACTCGACATTATCCAAAGAACAGTAGCCACCATCCCCAAGTCTTCGCGCCATACCGTGTATTACGCGCAAACGCCGTCTGGTTTGCACACCGAACCTCGCGGAGCGCGTCATGGCGAAGTGATCGATCTGGCCGGCGGGATCAATTGTGCTGAAACCTATGAGTTGCGTGGTTGCGGCCAGACGCCGATTAGTGCCGATGATCTGCTGCGGTGGAACCCAGAAGTGATTCTGGTGATGTCCGATGAGGGAAATTCCGAAGATCGGCTGTTGACCCGCATGACCGACGATCCGTTTTGGTCGTGTCTTGAAGCTGTGAAGAGGGGAACCTGTTACGAACCGCCGGGGCTGTTGTATAGCTGGTTTGATCGTCCCCCGTCGATTAACCGCCTGATCGGGGTGATCTGGTTGAGCGGGGTGCTGTATCCGCAGCAATTTAACTGGGATATGGCCGACGAGGTGCGTTGCTTTTACCGTCTGTTTTACCGTATGGAACTCACCAGCGAAGAGATTGACTCTCTTCTTGCCAATCCTTTGGTGGTGAAGCATAAAAAAACGGCTTGATGCGAAAGCGGCGGTGATGGGTTCGTCAAGTGCCTCCTTCGTGAATCACCGTTGTCTTTCGCATCACCTCTCTTTCTCTGTGGATTACGTATATGACTGAAATGACTTGTCCAATTTGTGAACATCAGTGCCGTCTTCAGGATGGAACGGCTGGCCGCTGTGGGCTCTATGAACTCAGCAATGGTCAACTGGTTGAGCGACAGCCCGACCGGTATCTGGTTGCTTGTCCCATCTCCATTGAAACCATGCCTATGCTGCATTTTCAGCCCGGTGGCAAGTTTCTGCAACTGACCACCACCGGTTGTAATTTTGATTGTCCCGGGTGTATCTCCACGGTGCTGGTTAAAGAGATGAACCGGGACAGTTGTGCCCTTGAAGTGTTAACTCCGCAGATGGTGATTGATCGGGCGCTGGATAGCGACTGCGAGGGGATCGCTTTTTTGATGAATGACCCACTTGCGGCGTTTCCGCGTTTTCTCGCCGTGGCCAAGTTGGCTTCTCAGTGCGGGCTGAGCGTCGGTTGTTCGACCAACGGCTATTTCAGCGCCGCAGCGCTGGATAAGCTGGTGCCTTATCTTGATTTTATCAATTTCGGCATGAAGGGCTTCAGTGACTCCTCGTATCAGGCCTGTGGAGGGGCGCGATTGGCTCCGGTGCTCCGCAACATTGAACGGGTGCATGATGCGGGTATCCATATTGAAGTGTCTTGCGTTTATCAGCGATCCAATCGTAATGAAGTGATGGCCCTGGGCCAGTGGTTGAGCCGCCTTGATAGACAGATTCCTTTACAGGTGATGCGATTTCTGCCCTTTGAAGGGGCGACGATTGATGAAGAACCGTCGATTATCGAAGCCGAAGCGCTCTGCCTTGAATTACAGCAAGGGCTTCACCATGTTTACCTGTTTAATTCTCCCGGCAGCACTTATCTTAATAGCTATTGTCGTGATTGTGGTGGGGAAGTGATTCGGCGGGATTTCTATGGACCCATGGGTGCAAAATTGCTCCTTGATCAAAGTCCGGCTCTTTTGGCCGGGGGGCGGTGCCCGCAGTGTGATGTGGAGTTGCCTGTTAAAGGGACGGTGGCTGCAACGATCTTTGAAGAGGGGGATTTTCAAGGCGGCTACCCGTTAACCCGCGCTCTGGAAATGGTTGAAGCCATGTTGATCGCCATGGGAGTGGTACGCCAGCAGGATGTGGCACGATCATGGGAAAGTCTGCTGCAGGGCGATGGTTTGCAGGTGCTGCATCAACATATTCAGGATCCGCGTCGTTATCTCAATGCGCTACATTCTTTTGGCCGCCAGGCTGGGCGTCCCGTTGCCGCAACGCAGTTGGCTGACTACCTTGAACGTTGGTTGGACAATCTGGATCTGGCGATGACGGGTGTCACAGATCGACCGCGTGTTTACTATGCCATGGGTAAGACACTGTTTGCCATAGGGCCGGGACGTCTGGAAAACCGTCTGGTTGAATTGGCAGGGGGCGAAAGTCTGAACCGGCAACTTTCCGTTGGTGGTCGCCCCGGTCGGCGACTCACGGTTGATAAACTGAATGAGTTGAACCCGCAGGTGATCGTCATGTCGGCGTTTATGTCGAGTTCTAAAGAAGATGTGCTGACAGAGTGCGCGGCGCTGGGTATTGATGTCGAAGCGGTGCGCAACCAACGTATCATTGTGCACCCTGCTGCGGGCTGGGATTTCGGCAGTCCGCGCTGGATTCTCGGCTTGCTCCATCTTGCGAGTATTTTTCATCCGGAACGTTGTCGGATTGATGTGCTCGATGAAGCACAGCAGTTTTATCGCCGCTTCTATGGTGTCGATTTCATTGCCGACAGAGTCAATCGCTCATTTGCTAAACCCTCCTCGGATTGGTATTGGCATGAGCAAAAGGAAGCCGGGAATTTGTTAGCGTGATGTTTATCGACCTCGGTCTGTTTGACGGGCGGGAATGCGCTGTGCTAAATAGAGGGTTGTTACGTGTGTACCAGACATGTGTCTGGCGTAAACACAATTTACTGTGATCTGCGACAAGGAAAACGTTATGACCCGACAAGATGATTCGATTAAATGCATGGTGCGTGACTATCGCCAGAAACAAGGCTGGTCGCAAAAAGAACTCGCTGAGCGCATCGGCATCAAACGCCAGGCCATTTACGATATTGAAACTGGCCGCTATCTGCCCAATACCGGCATATCGCTCCGGCTGGCGCGGTTGTTCGGCTGCCGGGTGGAGGATCTGTTTGTCGATGACACCCCGGAACAACAGCAGGGGGTCGATCTGGTCAATGGGACGTGCCTGCCCTCGACTCGCTTGGCCTTGAGCCGGGTGCGTGACCGCCTGGTGGGCTTGCCGCTCAGTGGCCATGACGCCATGCCGTTCGGCTTGCGTTCCGCCGATGGACTCTTGTCGGAAGACGGTAAGCATGCGCGGATTTTTTCCCCATCGCAGACCCTTGACCACAATATTATTCTCATGGGTTGTGATCCGGCCTTTGAAATTCTCAGTCACCATGTCAATCGATTGGTGCGCGATGCACAGGTCTATTGCCGGTTTGCTTCCAGCCGACGTTCGCTACGCGGGTTGGGGGAAGGGGTTGCCCATATTGCCGGCAGTCATTTTCACAATCAGGATCAAAAGGAATCCAACGTGATTGCCGCCAGCCGAGATCTGCAACAGCGTCGTACTAAAGTGATCGGTTTTTCCCTGCTCGAAGAGGGGTTGATGGTAGCTAAGGGCAATCCGTTAGGGATTCGCGGCGTCGCTGATCTGGTTCAGCCCATGGTGCGTTTTGTCAATCGTGATTGCGGGGCTGCCCTGCGTGTATTGCTGGATGATCATCTGCAAAAAGCCGGTATCGCCGGTCCGATGATCAACGGCTATCTTACTGAGGTCGATTCCCATCGCGAGGGGGCCTTCCGCATTGCCTGCAATGTGGCAGATGCCGCTTTGGGCTTACGTGCCATAGCTGAAGCTTTTGACCTCGGTTTTGTGCCTTTAACAGCGGTGCGTTGTGATCTGCTGTTTCCCGAAGATTTGATTGACCACCCCACGGTCAAAGTGGTGCTTGATGTCATGCATTCGTCAGCACTGCGTAAAGAGATTGATGCGTTGCCCGGTTATGAGGCGTCTGCCACCGGCAAGGTGATTGCCGAAGTCTGATTCACCAGAGAAATGGTGCAGCAGTTGGAGGGTGGCATTGTTGTCACCTGCAGTGGTCACTGGCGTTCTCATAAGCAGGTAAATTGTAAATGCCTATCACCTTATTTGTGTTCCTTTTTTCAGCCCCCTTTGTGGAGCTATGGAGAATGCCATGACCATTGATGCCAAGAAATTTGATCATTTAGCCAAAACCGTTTTTGCCCCAGTGTATCCAGTTATTGCGACTCAAATTATTGAGACGACCAATGTGCGAGAGGGGTGCTGCCTTGACGTCGGTTGTGGTCCCGGTGATCTTGGTTTTTCCCTTTTGCAGCAGACGGATCTTGCCGTAGGCTTTGTAGATGCTTCTGTGGATATGGTGAAACGGGTTACCACCACAATTGACTCACGTCAGCTTCAACACCGCTGCCACGCGCTATGCAGCGATGTCGCACGGATAGAGGTGCCCCCCAACAGTGTTGATCTGATTGTCAGCCGTGGTTCCGTGTTCTTCTGGGAGGATCTTCACCAAAGTTTTTCGCATCTTTATCAGGTTTTGAAACCCGGTGGCTGGATGTACATTGGCGGTGGTTTCGGCGATCAGCAGCTTCTTGAACAGGTCATTTGCGCATTTAAAGCACGTGGTGAAGAGGACACTTTTCGCGACCGCATTCGGCGCAACTTGGGTGATACCAGTCGAAAACGCTTGACTAACGCCCTGGAAAAGGCCGGGATCAGCGACTACTCGGTGCGCCACAGCGATGCCATCGGCCTCTGGATGGTGGTGCAAAAGCCCCAATAATCGTGCTTTTTCACCTTATTCCCACTGTAGGCCAATGTGTTTTTTCTTATAATGAGCGGTTTTGCGTGCGTTTTGCCCCTTTCTTCTGATATATTGTCAGCCCGTGTCTAAATTATGAAGGTCTGCCACTGTTTTTTAGCCTTCAAAGATCGGAATTTCTAGTTGGAGTTGCTGACACATGGAAGAAAAGGTTCATCTAATTATCACCGGTGATAATCGCGATTCGCGTTCCGTGGTGATGACAGAAAAGCGGTTGCGCCGTCTGATCCGTACTGGTCTAGGCGCAACTGTTCTGTTTGCCATTTTTACCGTCGTGTCCATTTACACCCTGGTTCAGGATCACAGCCGCCAGCAGCGAATGAGCAACCTGGAAAGTCAGGTTCTGTGGTTGAACGATCAGAACTCTCATCTGCGCAATCAGGTCAATCGCCAACGTACAGAGAAAAAAGAGTTGATCAGCAATGCGGTCAACCATCTCAACGAGCGTAGCACCCAAATCGAATCGTTACTGCAGAAGGTGGGTGTTGAAGTGGCTGCCGAAGATGGTGGTGCCGGACAGGAAGGCAGCGGTGGTCCCTACATCGAAGCCGGTGCAGGAACCTTTGACGACGCGCTGTTTTATTCTGGTCAACTGCTAGAGCTTGCCGATCAGGTGCCTTTAGGGCGTCCCACTGAAGGCTATCTCTCCTCCAGTTATGGTCGTCGCCGTGATCCTTTCAATGGCCACATGGCGTTTCACAGCGGTATCGATATTGCCCATTATGTCGGCACCAAGGTGTATGCCACAGCCAGCGGCACTGTGGTCAGTTGTGGGGTGGTTTCCGGTTATGGAAAAATGGTCAAGATCAAGCATGGTGATCGCTACAGTACGGTTTATGGCCACCTGCAGAAAATCTATCTCAAGCCCGGCACGAAGGTAGCGCGTGGTGATGCCATTGGCGCGATGGGTAACACCGGTCGTTCCACCGGCCCTCATCTTCATTACGAAATTCACGACAACGGCCGTACCATCAATCCTTATAGTCTGACATTCCTGAATCGGTAGCAGTTGATTCCCAACCGTGGAGGCAACCATGTTTTCGTCCTCATCGAACAAAAAAGAAACGCCCGAAGCCATTACCACCATTCTTGGTGAAGGTACTGAAGTCACCGGTGATCTGGTGTTTAAAGGCAGCATGCGTATTGACGGCCAGTTTGATGGTAATCTCACCGGCGATCATTTGATCATCAGTGCCAGCGGCAAGGTTGTTGGTGATGTTAGTGCCAAGAGCTGTATCTGCCACGGCCAAGTGACCGGCAATCTGTCTGTCGATGAATTACAGGTCAAGAAGGGTGGCAATGTCGACGGCACCATCACCACAAAAGATCTGTCCGTCGAATCGGGAGCTTTCCTTGATGGGGAAGTGAAGTTGAAAAAGAAAGAGCTGCATGTGGTGGATGATAAGTCCAAGACAGCCAAAGATAAAGGGACTGTGGCGAAGTAAACGCCCTTTTACCCTAAATTGATTGAAGAAATCCCTGCCTGATTTGGTGGGGATTTTTTGTTGAAGCTTCGAGAAGGGACGGTCACCAGTCTGTGGAACTCACAGACGGGTGACCGTCAAACGATGTAGGCTTTCAACTCCGTGAGCTCAGTAAGAAAACGGTATTCCTTTTTACGATCCTATGGAACTCATTCGTGATTAGTAACCGTCTGATTGAGAAATAGGAAATGACCCTAAAGAATGAACCTGATAACTCTACCTTGTTTATTTGCCAATATTGTGGGAGCAAAGATTGGTCCGTGAGTATCGAGCCTTTTAAGCCCGGTAAGTACTATGGCTTTTATATGAAGGTGTTTTCTTGTGCATCCTGTTGCAAACCGGTTAATCTCGAGCAGAACTGGGTGCTACAGGCTCAAACAGATGATGATGGAGAGCTCTTGGGGCCAAATTAAGGCGACAGTGTTTCGTGAATTGATGAGTCAGGAAAATAGTACGTTTGAAAATTAAGCATACCCACAGTATTTTTAATTTCATGATCGCAAAATACGTTTTTGGAAATAATTCAGCCATGATTAAAAAACAATTTATTGACTATCTAGTGCTTATAGCAATAACAGTCCTGATATCAGCCTGCGGCACTTCAGAAAATAATAACAGCTACTCAGATGAGGGCACCTCAGAGATAGAGGTGGGCGACATCCAGACACTCTCGTATGAACCGGCATCCTGCTCAGAATCAGACCAGCGGGACTTCATCAACAAAGTGATGCACGATGTTTACTTGTGGAGTGAATACACACCCGATGTGGATGTCGACTCATACGCATCGCAAAGAGAACTGCTGGATGCTCTCGTTTATAACGATGAACAATGGAGCGGTATCACGACTCTTGAAGAATATGATTCATATATGGTTGGAGAAGCCGTCGCTATTGGCATAAATTTTACCGACCAAGATGACATGATCTATCTGACACATGTTTATCCTGATTCTCCGGCTGAAGATGCTGGTCTCCAGCGCGGATACGCACTGACCAGCATAAACGGCTACCCTGTAGCAGACATCATAAATAACGACCTGTGGGATGAAGCATTAGGACCAGATGTTTTGGATCTTGACTATATTGACAACGACAGTAACGCAGGATCCGTTTCAATTACAAAAACAACCTTTACAGAAAGCTCTGTCGCGGCATACAGCATACTTACCAATTCCACAAACGGTAACAAAGTAGGCTACCTGAACTATCTGACATTTAACGACAATTATTCAACAGACTTAGCGGAAGCATACACAGCATTTGCTGTGAACGATATCAGAGAGATAGTCGTTGACCTAAGATACAATGGAGGCGGAAGAGTCTATGTAGCCCAGATATTGGGCGGTATCATCGGCGGTACAACTGTTGCCGGTCGTCCCGCATATTCAGAACTCTACAACGACCACTATTCATCATGGAGTACACAGTATTCTTTTGCATCGGAGAACACGCTGAATATCGAAAAAGTTGTGTTCATTGTCACAGAGAGCACAATGTCAGCAAGCGAGCTTATGATCAACATGCTCAAACCCTATATGGATATCACCCTGATAGGCTCAACCACAGCCGGCAAACCAGTGGGCAGCTTTGCTATCGAATATTGTGGTAATTATATAAAACCTATTGCATTTAAATTGGTGAACGCAAACATGGAAGGCGACTACTATGACGGCTTTCCTGTTACATGTTCCGCCACTGACGATGTGACACACCCGTTGGGAGATAGAGAGGAAGGTATGCTCAGTGTCGCTATGACATATCTTGAGACCGGTTCATGCCCCGCTGAATAAAACTTAGGGGGAAGGAACATTGCCCTGCTGGAAGCGTTTTACGGCTTATGTGAATAAATGGTACTAGAAGGTAGTCAATTGGATTATTTTGACAATCACAGTGACGGTTTGGAGTTTAACAATAAACAGTTAGCAAACCGGGAGTTAATTGATTTTGAATTTTGTGGTTGCAGATTTATTAAATGCAATTTTACTGGAACAATTTTTAAGAAATGCAGGTTTGAGGATTGCACCTTTATAGAATGCAATCTTAGCTTAGCGATCCCTAAATTTTGTTCGTTTATTGATGTTGATTTTGTGAATTGTAAAGCAGTTGGTATCAATTGGGCAGAAGCGGCAACTCCAATTAACATCAATTTTTACTCTAGTACGATCAATTCATCATCATTTTTTGGCTTAAACCTTACACAAATATCAATAACTGATTGTAGTGCAAAAGACGTCGATTTTACTGAAGCAAATTTGACGAGAGGAACTTTTGCCGCAACGAATTTCTTAAATAGTCGCTTCTCCAAAACAAATTTAACTCAATCTGATTTTCGAAGCTCAATCAATTACACTATTAATCCGGAATGTAATTTATTGAAGAAAACCAGGTTTTCTAGTCCAGAAGCTATTTCGTTACTTTCTGGGCTAGATATAATTTTGGATTAAGAGCTGTTAGTCGTTTATTCCATGCAATGGGATATTTCGTCGCCGAATTTAATAAATTTAGAGGCAGGTCATGATTGATGTTTTAGATGCTTTTGCCGAGTTAAATAAAGAGCTGATTCTTCTTTTGGAAAATCTCTCCAAAGAGGATTGGGAAAAAGACACCTGTTTAAAAAATAGAAATGTAAAAGACCTTGCCAGCCACATCCTTGACACGTCACTTAGACGGTTATCACTGCAGAGAGATAATTATTTTTCTGAGAATCCCGAAATCCATTCCTATGACGATTTGGTCGATTTTATTCAACGGCTTAACAGGGATTGGATTGGTGCAACCAGGAGATTGAGCCCAGAGTCATTATCTCACTGCTTAAGGCTTCGGAAAATGAGTTGGTTGCGTTTTTGAAAACCTTATTAAACCCACATGATAAGGCTTTTTTTCCAGTTGACTGGGCGGGTGAAAATGAATCGGAAAATTGGTTTGATATTGCAAGGGAATACACAGAAAAGTGGCATCATCAAATGCAACTTCGGCAGGCCGTAGGTATTGAGGGTCAGTTATATGATAAGACTTTTTTCAACCCGTGATCGATACCTTTATAAAGGCTATTCCGTTTGCTTACGACAAACTCGACAAAACAAATTTTACGATAAACGTTGAGATCACAGGTTGCTGTGGTGGCACATACACCCTTGAGAAAATTGACAGGTCGACAGCGTTTATTGATGATCTTGAGTCAAAAAACAAGGTTTCAATCAGTCAGGAAGAATTCTGGAAATTAGTCACAAACAGCAAGCCCAAGAGTGACATCAAGTTTGAGTGTCGCGGTGATAAAGAGATTACCGATCAATTTCTGGCTGTTGTCGCTGTTATGTCTTAAGATTCTTGTAAATCCACTGCGAACAACTGCTTGATTGAAGATCGTAAAAAACTGCGCGCGTTCTTTGCTCTACATTTTGCGTCCGGTGAAGCAGGGCGTTATGAGGCAGGGATATGTTAATTCTTCGAGAATTTGAACAATCAGACCGCAATCGAATTGTGGCGATCCTCAATTGCCCGGAAGTCACTGAACTGCTGTCCAGTCGCATCCCTTTGCCCTACACCGTGGCTGATGCAGATTGGTGGCTGGAAACGGGCTGTAAACAAGGTCTTATCAGAGCCATCGAAATTGACGGTGAATTGGCCGGATGTATCGGTGTTGAACCCGGTCAACATGAATATGCTTTTACCGGTGAAGTCGGTTACTGGCTTGCCAAGGAATATTGGCATCAAGGTCATGCCACAGAAGCGCTAAAACAACTTCTTGCGCTTATTCCACCGGAAACCTTTGTCAGGTTACAAGCAACTGTTTTTGATCGAAACACACCCTCCTGCAAAGTCCTCGAAAAATGCGGTTTCAAATTAGAGGCCAACCTCGAAAAAGCACTCTATAAGAACGGCTCATTTTACAATGCGCTTTTATATGGCAAGTTAGTCTCCTAGCAAACCGCTGCAGCCTTAAGCCGAATGGCTGGTCTTATCATTTTTATGCACCTATCTTGTGACGTTGTAGAGAAAACTCAGAAAATAGGGTGGGCACCGCCCACCCGCCTACAGGTGCCACGAAAGAAATAGAGAGCAGCGTAATAAGTTATTAATGTTTTACGCCAGTGTTGATGAGTTGCAAGATTCGTCGACCTAAAGGGCGGCCAGCCAAAAGAATGTCGCCAGCCGGGGCGAATCCCGGCGACCTTGATCTTGAATTTAGGGTTTTGACTTAGGATTCAAACAAAAAAGAAATGGCTGGGGTGGTAGGATTCGAACCTACGCATGACGGAGTCAGAGTCCGTTGCCTTACCGCTTGGCGACACCCCAGCAAGAAGGCATCTGACAAGATCAGATGCCTGTTATGACGGGTTCAGGCTGGTGATTATGATTAGACTTGCCGATTTTGTCAATCAGATTTTCCTATTTATTCTTCTCTCTTTGTTGCTTCAAATTCTGCCGCTGGCGACGACGCATAAAATTGCGTACCCGTTCCTTGGCATTCTCCGTCAATTCATATTCCACTGGAATCAACAATAACGCCAATGTGGTGGCGCTGGCCAGACCTGTGGCAAAGGCTGTGGCCATGGGTGCCCAGGTGATGGACTTGTGCGGAATGCCGATGGCCATGGGCAGCATACCGAGCATGGTGGTCAGGGTGGTGATCAGCACAGGGCGCATCCGCGCACTGCAACCGTTGATCACCGCTTCACGCAGACCCAGCCCCCGTTCACGCTCTTTGTTCATGAAGTCGATCAGAATCAACGAGTCGTTGACCGCCACTCCGGCCAGACCGATCACTGCCATAAAGCTGCCGATGGTGAACACTGAGCGGGTAAAAAACATCCCCAGTACCACGCCGATGAAGGCAAAGGCGATGGCCGACAGGATAATAATCGGCTGGATATAGTCGTTGAACTGCGAGGCAAGAATCAGATAGATGGCCAGCACGGCAATGACAAACGCTGCCGCCAATGAGGTGTAGGCACGGGCAGTGCTCTCAAATTCACCACCGAAAGCAATGCTGACGCCGGGGTAGCGATCATTGATAGAATCAAAATAACGCTGGGCCAGCACCTGGACCCGACTCGCCGATAGTTGTGAGCCGGTGCGGATGTCGGCGGTGATGGTCAGGGTTGGTTTGCCGTTGTAGCGGGTGCGGGCGTCCGGCTCCTGACGGTAATCGAGGTTGGCAAGGTCACCGATGAGAATCGGCTGCTCACTGTGCTCGACAATGGGAATGGTGGCCACTTGCTCGGGGTTGAGCAGACCACGGCCCGAATCTTCCTGACGGGCCAGTTTGACCATTAGGTCGATCTCTTCGCGGGTGGTGCGGTAGTTGCCGGCCTGCATGCCGTTGAGTGAGCCGGCAATCAGACGGGTGGCGTCACTGCTCGACAGCCCGTATTCCAACGCGCGATCCCGCCGTACTTCGAAATTGAGCACCGATTGGATCGAAGCGCGGTTGTCCTCCAGATTGATCAGATCGGCAAAGGCCGGGTCGTTATGCAGATAGGCGAGAACATCGTCCGAAGCGGCGCGGGCCTGATCAATGTCCATGGCCGACAGGCGAATATTAACTGCCTTGCCGGACGGGGGGCCGGTACTTTCGCCAAATACCTGAATGGTCGGTCGTCCCGGCCATTGATCGGCATGTTGGTCGACATACGCTTCCACCTGATCGTACATCTGGTCGATATAGGTGGAGATCTGATCATTACCCGTCGGCAGGTCCATCTCGCTTTGTGGCGGTAATTCTACCACCACCTGACCGTAATGCTGGGCGCGGTGAATTTGATAATCCTGATCTTCTTTAAGCCCGGCGCTGCCGCTGGTCGACAACGTCTGGCCGGGGCCGAGGCTGACCAGGTAGCGCGACAGATCACGAATGACCGCGTCGGTGCCTTCCACGGAGGTGCCGGTAGGCATATCCACGGTGACATGGTAGCGCAGGTAGCTGTCCTGATAAAACTTCACCTTGATAAGGGGCATGATGCCGGTTACGGAGACGATCATCATCACCATCGTGACCATAAATGCCGTGGTGATTCCGGCCATGGTCAGCCATTTGTGGTTGAGCAGGGTGTTGAGCAAACCGCGATAGATCTTCCACAATGGGGCAAACGGTCCTTCCTGCAGATGGTGATAATCCCCTTCGGGATGCAGGTTGGCACTCATCTGGCGTGGACCGTAATCAAGGATATGCACCGGCAGGATAAACAACGATTCCACCAGCGAGGCGAACAAGGCAAAACTGACTGCTTTGGGAATGACACTGAAAAAGTCGCCGGTACTGCCGGTCATGATCAGCATGGGAGCAAACGCGCAGATGGTGGTCATGGCCGAGCTGATCACCGGCAGGAACACCTCGCTGACGCCATCGACAATGGCGGTGCGACGCGTCTTGCCCATGTAGAGGTGGCGGTAGACGTTTTCGATGATGATGACCGCATCGTCGACAATAATCCCTGACACCAGCACAAACGAAAATAGACTGATCGTGTTGATCGATTCACCGGTCAGCTTGACGATGATGATGGTGACCAAAAACGAAAACGGGATGCCGATGGCCGTGAGCATGGCATTACGAAAGCCGAGGGTGATCCACAGCACCAAGGTAACCAGAATCATGCCGAGCACCATGTTGCCGCCGAGGGTGCGGATCGAGTCGTCGATCTCGATGGTGGAGTCGTTGGTCAGTACCGTGGTGACACCGTCGCGCTGATGAAGCTGGTTGAAGCGTTCCACCTCCTGCTTGACCCGCTCAGCGATGGTGATGGCGTTGGCCGCATCCTGTTTTTTGACTTTCAGTTTGACCGTGCTCTGACCATTGACCGTGGAGATCAGGTCGGGTTCACGGTGAGACAGACTGGCCAGGGTCGCCAGATCGCGCACGCGGATGAAGTTGCCGTCGCCATCACGGCGTACGGCCACATCGAGCACCTGTTGTTGGCGGTCAAACACCTGACCCGTGTCGAGCAGGGTGTTGTGGCCTTGCTGACGGTAGCGGCCGCTGGGGATCTTGACGTTGGCATCGGCAATCGCCTTGGCCACTTCGGCAAAGCTGATGCCGGTGTCGCGCAGCCGTTGCGGGTCGATATGAACCTGAAACTCCTGATGATAATCCCCTTCGAGCGCCACTTCCTGCACGCCATCGAGCTTGCGCAGATCGCTTTTCAACTCCTCGGCCAGCAGGGTCAGGCTGGTGTTGGACAGATCACCGATCAAGTTGGCGATGATCACCGGTTTCCAGTCCTGGCTGTCGAGATAGGTGAAGATCGGATCATCCACGGCATCCGGCAACTGCTCGCGCACATTGAGTACGCGCAGACGCAGCTCGTCATACAGATGGCGATAGTCGGTGTCGTCAATGAATTTAATCAGGATCGACGACACGTTACGCATCGAAGTGGACTGGACGTATTCGACATTCTCCAGTCCGTCGATGGCTTCTTCAATCTCGCGGGTGACCAGTTGCTCCACATCACGTGCCGAAGCGCCGTAATGGATGGTGGTGATCACTACCTTGCCGATGGCTACCGGCGGCAGGTTTTCCACCGGGGTGTTAAACAGGCTGTACACGCCGCTCACCATGAGAATGACGAACACGACGTTGATGAACACCTTTTGTTTAAGATTCAGGGTGACAAAGTTTTTCACGGTTTACCACTCCCGCCATCCGGTGTCTGATCGAGCAGTTCCACTCCCGGCTGTAGAGCTGTTGTCGGCGCAATACGCACCCAGTCTCCCTGGTGATTGAGGATAGAGATCTCAATGGCCTGTGATTGGTCGCGTCGCTTCACCTTTGGATGGTTGTAGCGGTTGCTGATTGCGGCGACTGGAATCATCAGCCCCTCATCAGGCATGCGCACTGCCACCTCAAAAGGCAGACCGCCGCGCTGTTCTCCGGTAAAATGATCAATCATCAGTTCAATGGTGATTTTGCGGGTTTTTTCATCAAATGCCGGGCTGACGGTGTGCAGGTGGTAAGTTACGTCCTGACCGTTGAGTCGTGCCTGCGTTTGTTCACGGATAGCGGACAGCTCCGCGGCGGTAACCGACAACGGGATGAGCAGATGGCGATAATCGCCGACATCCATCAATGGGCTGCCGGCAGCGACCAGTTCCCCCTCATCCACATAGCGCTGCGCGACCTGCCAGCCAGTGGGTGCGGTGGGGCGGTGGCGCTTTTGTTGCTCAACAAGGGTTTTGCGCTGTATCTGCAGTTGTTCGAACTGTTGCTCTTGAAGGCGGATCTCCAGACGGGCCTGATCACGTTGTTGTTCGATTTCGTCAAAGGTACTGCGTGATACGCCACCTTCGTTGACCAGGGTCTGCAGGCGTTTAAAGTCTTTTTCCAGCCAGGATGCGCGTAAGCGGGCCTGATCAACGGCAATGCGGGTCCGTTCTATGGCGCTGGCGTTTTCCTGCAATTCCAGATTGATCCAGGTGGGGTCGATCTGCACCAATGGCTGATTAGTGATGGTGTCGCCGACATCGTAATACCGTGTGGTGATCACTCCGGAGACTTCGGCTGCTACCGTCGATGAGACCAAGGGGCGGCTGTAGCCACGCAAGATGACATCACGAAAACCTGGCTCAACACGCAGTGATTCTGCCAGGGTTTGTCCGGCCATCCCCCCGGAAATCAAGCAGGATGCAATAAGGATAAAAAGTGCTTTTTTCATGAACTCTCCAAAGGGGCTGCGCTTAAACGCGCTAATTTCAGTGGCTGTACGGTTGTTGGTTCGTTGTTCGATGTCTGCAGCCCGTGAATGGCCGTTTCAATCAGGTGCCTGAGATTGGTGACCATGTGTTCGGTTTCGATATACCCCATGTACCAGGCCGAGATGGCCATGGTGTAATGGTTGTAAAAAATGATTGCAGTACTGAGTGGATCACAATGGACATTGATTTCACCGCGTTGCTGACCAAGGCGAACCAATGCGACAACCGCATTAAGATAGGTGTTGTCGACCTGATGGCGCTGATGAATCGATGGCTTGACCGGAAACAACGATTCGCGAAACATAATGCGAGAGATCTCACGATGCTCTTGGGCATAGTTAAACTGGCACAGGAACAGGGTAAGAATCTGCTCGCTCACGGGCGCGTTATCATCGTTGCGCTGTTCAAATCGGCCGACCAGTTTCTGACGCTCTTCGCCGATCAGCTCGATAAGGATCTGCTCCTTGCTCGAAAAATAGCTGTACACCGTTCCCTTGCCAATCTCAGCCTGACGGGCCAGATCTTCAATACGCGTCAGTTCAAACCCTTTGCGGATAAACAGCATGCGCGCCGCATCGAGGATCGACAATCGGGTAAGGCGTTTATTTTCTTCACGTTTACCGCTCATGAATGTTCCTGTGTCGCTCCCTAATGTCAGTAAGACGGAAATTGCATCTTCGGCTTGCGCCGTTGAAAAGCCCCCGGATGGGATGTTTTCAACACCCCGCTAAGAATTTCTTGCGAGGAGTCTGTTCAGTTGCGTGTCTTTTAATCGTCTGACCTTAGGAGAGTGTTACAGGTGTGTCAATAAAAACTTGACTGCAGTCGACTTTTTGCCAAAGTGATCTATTGTGGAACATGGTGGCTCAGTTTGAGCCATTGTGACAGGATGTAACACCTTGAAACTATTTCGTGATTATTTGCGTATATAACGCATTTGGGGCATTTGCAGCCGATTAATCGCTTGGAACGGATGTTGCTCTTCCATCTCACCAACCTGTCACAGGAGCTGTTTCGTTTGCGTTGTATAGCGTGGCATATAGCGTAAAGCACGGAACGCAGCTTCAACCGAGAAAAATTTATCAGAAGGAATGGAGAATCCAGATGAGCAAGAAACTGCATCAGGCCTTGATGTTATATCTGACCCTTGGGGTCCTGGTTGCCATGACATCAACGTCATGGGCGGCACAAGCTACTGTTCCCAGCTATGAACTGGGAGAAATCGTTGTTTCTGCAGAGAGCAATGAAACCGAAAAGGTCGCAACCCTGTACACTCTTGACGCAAAAAACCTTAAGGATCGCGGCGTTCGTACCCTCGAAGATGCCCTGGTGCTGGTGCCCGGTGTCTATGTGCGTTACGGTGCTGATGGGGTTCCCCGCATTGATATCCGTGGTTTTCGGACGCGCCACGTGCTGTTTTTGCTCAACGGCATTCCGCTCAATTCCACCTACGATGGCCAGTTTGATCCGCGCACGGTTCCCGTTGAGATCATCGAGCAGATCAAAGTCACGACCGGCGGCGGATCGGTGTTGTATGGTTCCGGCGGTAACGGCGGCATCATCAACATCATCACCAAGCAGGGCCAGCCGGGTCTGCACGGCTCGATCGTTGCTGAGATTGGTCAAGAAGACAGTGCTCTCGGTCGGCTGAGCCTGGTTGGCGGCACGGAAAAAGTGCATGCGTTTGCCAGTGTCGGTCGCATCGACCGTGACGGCACACCATTGTCCAACCATTTTTCACCCACGAAGGCCGAGGATGGCGATGAGCGTGACAACAGCGATTTTGAGCAGACCAATGTGTTCACCAACCTCGATGTTCAGGTGACGGACAAGACCCTGGTGGGCTTGACATTCAATTACCAGGAAGGGGAGTACGGTAAACCCGCCGTAACCAATTACGATAAAAACGATCCTTTTACCAAAAAAGAAAAGTTTCTGCGTGTGGATGACAGCGAAGGCATGTCGTCTCAGTTGGCGTTCAGTCACAAGGCAACGGATCGTTTCACTGTTCGGGGTTGGGGTTTTTACAACGAACTGGAATTGGAAGAAAACCGTTACGACGACAACACCTATTCATCACAAGCCAAAAAAGGGGCCTATGAGTCCAACAGTACCACACGCACGACAGGCGGTGCCATTCAGCTTAATGCCGATCTTCAGGATGCCGGTGGTTTAAGCCTGGCGGTCTCGACTCAAAACGATGACTGGGAAGATAAAGGCTTTGAGGTCGATAAAAACAATGTTGCCGTTAACTATAAAAACAATGAAGATGTTGACCAGTATAATGTCGCTCTGGAATACGAAGTGGCACTGGGTGGTAAAGCCGGTATGGTTGCCGGTATGGGCTATCATGTTCAAGATCGCAGCAGTGGTGGCGATGAAGATGCCTATTCTTACCTGATCGGCTTCCACTTTGATCCGGTGGTCGGCACCCGTCTCAAGATCAACCATGCTCGCAAGGTGCGTTTCCCGTCCATCAAGCAGTTGTATGATATCGACAGCGGTAACGAAGATCTTGATGCCGAAC
Source organism: Desulfuromonas acetoxidans DSM 684 (assembly GCF_000167355.1). Taxonomy (NCBI): domain Bacteria; kingdom Pseudomonadati; phylum Thermodesulfobacteriota; class Desulfuromonadia; order Desulfuromonadales; family Desulfuromonadaceae; genus Desulfuromonas; species Desulfuromonas acetoxidans. Next base: position 134,647 of record NZ_AAEW02000003.1, on the reverse strand, counting down.
ATACCATGCACTACGAGTTGGGTGTTGAGCAGGCTCTTCCCGGCAAGACGCTGTTCAGCCTCACCGGCTTTATCAACGACGCTAAAGACTTCATCGAAAAGGATGAGGTCACCGAGATCAATAAAAATGCTGATGAGTACATGTTCCACGGTTTTGAAGTGGCACTGGAAAATGAAGCCATTGATGATCTGCTGCTGCGTTTGAGCTACTCCTACCTTGAATCGGAAGATCGTTCCAGTGACAGTGACATTCACCAGTTGCAGAACCGCCCCCGTGACCGGGTCACCTTTGAATCCGTCTATGACACGCCGTGGAATATGACGGCTCAGGCCTCTGTGCAGTATGTCGCCAATCAGTACTCTTACGATGATGACGCCAATCAACGACGTACTCCGGCATTTACGCTGGTGGATGTCAAACTGACCCAGAAACTGCTTGAAGAAGCTCTCGAACTCTATGTCGGGGTCAATAACCTGTTCGACGAAGACTACGAGCAGAGTTATGGTTTCCCGCAACCGGGACGGTATGTCTATGGCGGAGTGGAATACCACTTCTAACATTGAAAACGCCGAGGTGCTGAAGCTGGAAAATTTCAGCTTCAGCTACCAAGTGCAGCAACCGATCCTCTCCCGGATCAATCTGACCATTCGTGCCGGTGAGTGCCATTGTTTGTGTGGTGCCACCGGCCAGGGTAAATCGACCCTGGCTTTGGCGATGAAAGGGCTGCTTGAGGGGGGACAACAGGACAGCTGCGTGTCCAGTTCAGCCCGACGGCACGAAGGGGATCTTCCCTTTGCGGCTGTCGGGCTTGTTTTGCAGAATCCGGAAACCCAGTTGTTTGCTCACACTGTTGGTGCCGAAGTGGCTTTTGGTCTGGAGAACGAAGCCGTGCCGCCTGCCCAGATGCGGGCACGGGTTGCGGAGGCGCTGGCGCTGGTTAATCTTACTGTCTCATTGTGTACGCCGACTGCACATTTGTCCATGGGCCAGAAATATCGCCTGCTGATGGCTGCGGTTCTGGTGTTGCAGCCGCGCGTGCTGATCCTTGATGAACCGGTTGCACAATTGGATGAAGAGGGGCAACAGCAGTTGGTGCGCGTGGTGCGTCGGTTGCTTAATCAGGGGATTGCCGTGGTGTTGTGTGAGCATTCTCCCCAGCCCTTTGCCGATCTGATTGATCAGTATTGGACGTTGGCGCAGGGCGGCCGATTGCTGGCTGGCCGTGTGCCTGCGGAGCTTAGTGATGCACCGACAAGGCTTCCGTCCTTTTCCGCCAGCACTGGTAAAGAGACCGTGGTTGAGGCTGAAAATCTCAGTGTCGGCTACGAAGGCAAAACACTGTGGGAAGGCGCTAGCTTTACCCTCACTGCCGGTGAAAAAATGCTGGTGTGTGGCGACAATGGCTGTGGCAAAAGCACTCTGATGCAAACGTTGTGCGGTTTTCTCTCCCCCCGCGATGGTGAGTTACGTGTGCTGGGCCATTGTCCCTCACCTCAACTGTTGCAGGGCTCGGCGTTACTGATGATGCAGAACCCGCATAAACAGTTGACCGAGACCAGTGTCTGGGATGAGGTCAGTTTAAGTCATCGCCTGGCCGGACATTCCCGCTGTGACTGTCATCAAGCGTGCGATGAGGTGTTGGCACAGTGCGGGATTACTCATCTCAAACACGCCTCGCCGCATCAACTCAGCTATGGTCAGCGTCATCTGGTGGCACTGGCCTCCGTACTTGTGGCGCGGCCTAAAGTGTTGCTGATGGATGACCCGTTTGCCGGGCTGGATGCGACCAGTCAACGCCGGGTAAGCCAGTTAATTGAGCGTTATTGTCATGAGGGGATGACGGTGATTTGCGCCAGTCATGAGTCCGGCGATCAATGGTGCGATTTTGACCAGGTGTTTGCCATTCACGGAGGCCGTTTTGAAACGCAAAAGCGTTGATGCGCTGTTTATGGCTGCACCGGTCCTCAATAAACCCGAGTCGCGGCTGAACGTGCCGGTTGGCGTCCATTTGCTGATGACGATTGCGTTGTCGAGCTGTGCATTCCTGGTGCGTGATGGGCGATGGATTTCGACCATGATTGTCGTGAATCTGTTGTGGATGATGGTGTGCGGGGTCCCGTGGCGGCAATTAAAACGTCTGGTGCGCCCTTTTGTTATGCAGACGCTGCTGTTGCTGCTGCTTTACGGTTTTAAACAGGGCCAGCAGGGTGTGGTGCCGGCAGCTCAGGTGTCGTTGCAATTGATGCTGACCCTGATGCCGCCCATCGTGCTGAGCTGGTGTGTGCCGCCGTCTCACATGGCGCGGACCTTTTCGCGCTGGATGCCGGATCAGGCCGCGTTTGTTCTTGCTGCCAGCCTGCACTTTTTCCCGCTGGTGCTTGGCGAATGGCGCATTCTTTATCAAGCGCAGCAGTTGCGTGGCGTGCCTCTGGCGTGGAAGCAGTTGTTGCAACCGTGGAAATGGTCACTGGTGATGCGCTGTTTGGTGGTACCCGCCGTGGTGATTGCCATGAGTCTGGCCCATGAGATCGCGTTGGCCGCCAGAGCCCGAAACTTCACAAATGGACCCCGCAGTTGCTGGATGGAGGAACAATGACATCACCACGTTTTCTGGATCGGTTGCCGTTGCGCGATGCCCTGTTTTTCGGCTTTTGTGCCGGAGCCATTATCCTGTGCAAAATTCTGTTTCGCTGGCATCTGGGGATCTCCGGCCATTCAATGTTTTTCACCCTCATTGGCCTGATGGTGGCGCGCAGTTGTGTCAGCTACCGCTGGAGCGCAACCATGACCGGACTGCTGGCCGGGCTGATGGCCATGTCGCTTGGCCTCGGCAAGGGCGGGCCGCTGATCCTGACCAAGTTTGTTGTTCCTGCCCTGGTCATCGATGGAGCCTTGCTGTTGTTTCCATTGGCGTTGTGGAGTGTCGCAACATGTGTGGTTGTGGCACTGCTTGCCGGGAGCACTAAGTTCTTTCTCAGCTGGACTCAGGGAACATTTCTGGGGATGGACAGCACGGTGGTGTTGCAGCGCGCAGCCATTGATGGTGTCGGCAGTCTGATCTTTTCATTCCTGGCCGCGTTGTGTGTGCCGCCGTTGTTGCGGCAACTTAAAGCACGTGGCGTGATTCAGGATTCAACACGATAATGGATGCACTGATGAAGATTCTTATTTCGATTGACGATACCGACAATCTGGAAAGCTGTGGCACGGGCGAGCTGGCCACACAAATCTCCCAGACCATTGCAGAGCAGGGCTGGGGAACGTGCAGTTACATCACCCGTCACCAGTTGCTGGTTCATCCGGATGTGCCGTACACGTCCCACAACAGCGCCATGTGTTTCGAGGCGACCATTGATGCGGACAAGTTAGGGGCGATCATCGACTGGAGCAGTCAGTTTTTGGCCAATAACAGTGCTGAAGGTTCTGATCCCGGTTTATGTGTCGCGGTCGTTGATGCCCTGGCCGATGTTGAAGCGTTAATTGCCTATGGCCAACGCGCCAAGCTGGAGGTGTTGAATAAAACTCTGGCCTATCAGATGGCGGTGGAAAATGGATTGCATTTGTCTGAGCACGGTGGCACCGGTCAAGGGGTGATTGGCGCTTTGGCAGGCATCGGTTTGCGTCTTGGTGGCATGGACGGACGGCTTAAAGGGAAAGTAGCTTTCAGTGGTGACAGGGTGACCTTTATGGCTGAAGAGCTCAAGGATCATCCGTGGATTGATGCAGTTGAAACCGAGGAGGGCGTTGCCGTTTCCGACTCTGCACAAGTGATGTTGATGGATAAGGTGAAGGTGGTGCGCTTGCGACATCAGGCGGTGTTGTTGGTGGAGCAGAATGAGCAGGGCCAGTGGCAGACATTGACGCGCCAGAAGTTGAAGAAGTATTAGGCTGCTTTAGTCGGTTGTGTTGTGGGGGGCATTTCATATGGAAATCATCCGTTCACGATACCTGGTACGCACGTGACGTGGGCTTCCGCGCCCACACGTCGCGCCACTTTTGCGTCGACAAAAGTGGCGCAAAATCGACTTCCGTCATTGCACCCTGGCGGGTTCCCTCTCTTCAGTCGCTTACGCCGTGATGTCGGCAAAAACTCGGCCTGTTTGCAACAGTCCTCAAACAGTTTGCCGACAACCATCACAGCGACGTTCCTTACGTTCGGCGCTGCTGAACGAGAGAGTTCAGGTGCTAAATAACACTCTATGGTAGGGTGGGCACCGTCCCACCCGTTAGATCGGTGCCACGGGAAAAATAGAACGAGACATCATTGTGTTATCACAGTTTTACACCAAAGCTGATGATACGCACGATTCGCCGACCTAAAGGGCGGCGAGCCGAATCCGTGAAGCTTCACGGAAACAGCCTCAGTGTCGGTGTAGCCAGGTTCAGGAGAAGTTAAGCCGGTTTTTGCATCCTTTTGGGCGGCAAGCCAAAAGGATGTCGCCTGCCGGGGCGAAACCCGGCGACCTTGACCTTGACTTTGATCTTATCCAAAGAAACAGGAGAATCGTAAATGTGGTTAGACCTGGAAAACGGCACCCGTCAATTCGTCCCAGGACGTCAGAACGACGAAGCAGCAGCCCAAGCCGCCCAAAAGTGCGGAAAATTTCACGCCGATGATGAAGATGAGTGGGTCGCAGACGAAGAGATATCGTGCTTCAATTGCCGTTACCGGCGCTGGACGGTGGAAAGTTTTCACTGCCTGAAGCCTGTTTAGTCACGGACTCCTTCAGGCTCAGCCAAACCTTTCTTCTTAAAGCGGCCGCCGCGCAACAATTCCGGCCAGACTGCCACCTTTGTGTGACGGATCCAGCCCTTCTTCGTGACAAAGAATCTCCCATGGTGAAAAGATCTCCAGCAATTCCCCCGGCTGCAGACGGTGCTCAGGGTTACCACCCTTGCTGCCAAATTCTCCGGCATCGCTGAATGTGCGCACAATCATCGCGCCACCGGGACGCACCTGCTGCATAAAATGAGGCAATTGTCGGCGATTAAGGAAGAAAAACTGCAGCACCAGATCAAAGCGCTGACTCAGTTCAAGAGGCTGATCGAGGTCATGATGGCGTGTGATGATCTGCGGACAAACGGATTGAAGCTGATGCAGAGCCTCGTCTGATCCGTCCACTGCTGTGACCTGCCAGCCGTGTTGTTGCAGATACACGGCATTACGCCCTCTGCCGCAGGCGATATCCAGCACTGTACCTGTTTCAGGCAGCAATGGCAGCATTTTAAGCAGCCAGTTGTCGGCCTGCAAGGGGCGCTCCTGGCGCTCTTTCCAGCGTTGATTCCAATTGGCCGAGGTCATTATGAATTTCCCAGTGATGAGGGGGGACGTTGTTCCGGTTGCGGATGACAGGTGCCGTTGGGGTTGGCTGGCCGGGGTGACTCCAGATCCTTGAGTTGTAGATCAAGTGCGTGCACCGATATTTGGATTTCATACACCGACAGACCGAGAGAGATCATTAACAAGACCAGGCTCAGGGCAAAGATGATCTCTCCAACCAGGATGAGTTCGAAATAAAACAGCAGCATGGCCAGCACACACAGAAATAGACTGGCAATGCCCATGGTCTGCATGGTGCGGATGAGCAACACGCGTTTACGCAGGTTTTTCAATTGGCCGAACAAAACATGGTCGTGGTTATCGCGCCACTCGGCATAGAGACTGCGGATCAGGGCGGCCAAGGTCAGAAAACGGTTGGTATAGGCTAGCAACAGCAGTGAGATAGCCGGAAACAGCAGGGCTGGTGTGGTCAGGGTGATTTCCATGCAGGTTTAATCTCCGTGTTTTGCCAGGGGCGTTCACAATGCGCGTCCTAGAAGCTCAAGCGTTTTCCAGACCAACAATAAAGTCCCAATGCTCCTTGCTGACGGGGGTGATGGACAGTCGATTCCCCTTGCGCAGGATCTGCATGCCGTCAAGCTGTGGATACTCTTTGAGCTCCTTGAGCGCAATCGGCCTTTTGAGGTGACGAACATAGCGGATATCGACCATGAACCAACGCGGTTTATCACCAACACTTTTAGCGTCAAAGTATTTGCTGTTGGGGTCAAACGCCGTAAAGTCGGGATAGCCCTCTTTGACCACTTCCATAATGCCGACGATACCGGGTTCGGCACAGTTGGAGTGATAAAAAAACGCCAGATCACCGATCTTCATGTCATCGCGCATCATGTTGCGCGCCTGATAATTGCGCACGCCGTCCCAATGTTCGGTCTGCTCCGGCATCTGTTGCAGATCGTCAATGCCGAACGCTTCCGGTTCCGATTTCATCAGCCAGTAGTTCATACTGTCTCCTGGTTTGTTTTCCTGCAAAAGATTGTTCATGACTGTCATTGCCCATGTATTTCCGCTATCATAACAGTAATTGTTTTTATCACCAACTCATCGAATGCCTGCCGTGTTTTTGCAGAGAGGATATCCCCATGGACGATCGTATCAATGATCTGGAAAGCCGTATCGCTTTTCAGGAACACACCATTCAGGAATTGCAGGATCTTATCGCGACACATCAGAAGCAACTCTACGATATGGAAGAGGCCATGAAGGTGATGGCACGACGCATCAGTCAGATGTCTACAGCGTCGACAGGGGCTGGAAACAGCAATGACGAAGAGCGTCCGCCTCATTATTGATCTGCTGGCGATGTCGTACTAAATAACTGTTGTCGTTACCACGGAGGAAAGGTCACATCAGTTGTTTGGTCACAGATAAAAACCAAGACAAAAGAACTTCTTTGGTTTTTGTCCTGTCAGGTCTGATTTAGTCTGTGGCTAATTGGATTCTCCAAGCTTTTAAGGAAGATAACTCATGACCAAACAAGAGATGCCCAAAATCGGACTCGCTCTTGGCAGTGGTTCGGCCCGTGGATGGAGCCATATCGGGGTGATCAAGGCCTTGGCCGAGATCGGCATTGAGCCGGATATTATCAGCGGTTGTTCCATTGGCAGTGTGGTCGGAGCCGCCTATGTCAGTGGTCGTCTTGAGCAATTTGAAGAGTGGGTGCGCTCGTTGACCCGCATGGATGTGGCGCGTTTTTTCGAGCTTGATTTTTCTCTGAGTGGTTTTATCGATATTGAGCGATTGCAGGGCTTTTTTGATGATTATGTGATGGATGGTCAATCGCAGATTGAATCGCTGGATAAAACCTTTGCCGCTGTGGCAACTGACCTGGAAAACGGCCGGGAAATCTGGTTTACCGAAGGTTCGATAAAAGAGGCGATCTGGGCCTCAATTGCCTTGCCGGGAATCTTTCCTCCGGTACGGCATCAGAATCGTTGGCTGGTGGATGGTGGTCTGGTCAATCCGGTTCCGGTGTCCATCTGCCGGGCGCTGGGCGCTGAAGTGGTGATCGCCGTTAACCTCAATGGTGATATTGTCGGCAAGCATTTCACCCGAATTGATCCGGATAAACAGATTGAAACTGCCGTGGAGGAGAATAGCCTCAAAGCCAATATCAGCAAGACATTGCGTGATTATTCTTCGGCGTTGTTTCCGACAAAAGATAAAGAGGATACTCCCAGACCACCGGGGATTTTCGAAGCCCTGGCCGGTTCCATCAATATCACCCAAGATCGCATTACCCGCAGTCGCATGGCCGGTGATCCGCCCGATTTCCTTTTGACCCCTAAATTGTCCAAAATCGGTTTGCTGGAATTTTATCGTGCCGAAGAAGCGATCCATGAAGGGGAAGCCTGCGTTCTGCGTCAGAAAGAACAGTTTATCAACTATCTCAACCTTTAGTTCGTTCAGGGTGTTGTTGTGTTGTTATCATGTAAAAAAGAGTCCTTAGGTAAGCCTGGTATTTGTTTTTTGGCCTGCTTGTTTTAAACTAAAGTGTAAAACGGACGGAGTCGGGAGGACAACGCGTGGTATTGAAAGCATCCGTGGAAAAATGGCAGAAGTGGCTGGCCAGAGATTTGTGGGCAGATGATGGCAAACGGGGTGGCTATGACATTGCCCGAGTGCTGGCAGCAGCACTGATCGGTTTTCGCCGCCACAATTGCATTCAACATGCGGCGGCATTGACCTTCAATACGTTACTGGCGCTGATTCCCCTGCTGGCCATCATGTTTGCCCTGCTTAAAGGGCTCGGTGTTCATAACACCATTGAACCGATGCTTCTCAAGCAACTCTCTGTCGGCTCTGAAGAAGTTGTTGCCAATATCATCACCTACATTAACAACACCAATGTCGGCCGCCTTGGATCCGTTGGTCTGGTGATGTTGGTGTTTACCGTTCTCGCACTTTTGTCCAACATCGAAAAATCATTCAATGATTTGTGGCAGGTGCAGGAAACCCGATCCCTGTTCCGCCGTTTCGCCGATTATTTCTCGGTCGTCACCCTCGGCCCATTGTTTGTTCTCGCCGCCGTGTCCATGAATACCTCGATTCGCAGCCAGCATGTGGTGCAATGGCTGTTGAGCAAGCCGGTGTTTGGTGATGCGCTGCTGTTGCTGTTTGAGGTGTTGCCTTTTTTTGCGATTTGGGCGGCGTTTATTTTTCTCTACATGTTTGTGCCCAATACCAAGGTCAAGTTGGTGTCCGCTCTGGTCGGTGGCATCAGTGCCGGTAGTCTGTGGTTGTTGACACAGTGGGCTTATATCAACTTCCAGTATGGCGTCGGCAAATACAATGCTATTTACGGCACTATGGCGGCGCTGCCGATTTTCATGATCTGGCTGTATGTGTCGTGGATGATCACCTTGCTGGGTGTAGAACTGTGCTGGGCGTTTCAGTTTCGTGGTCATATCAGTCGTCTGCTGGGCAAGGGGAGTCGCGATGACGAGTGGGAACCGATGCATGTGCTGGAGCTGTTGCTGTTGATTTATAATCGCTTCGAACAGGGGCGGACACCCTGGCCGATGGAGGAGCTGCTGGAAGCGGCTTCCATGCCGAAAGCCCAGGCGCTTCTGGCGCTGGAACGCCTCAAAGCCTGCGACATTGTGGTGGTGGCGGATGATGAAACACAAGATGCTCTGGTGGTGGTTCCACAGAAATCTGCAGAAATTATCGACCTGGAGCTGATCCTTGAACCTGGGATTTCTCAGACGCTTGATCGGGAGGTGAGTGCGGTTGTCGGCCCCCTTAACCGCTTCTATCATGATTATCTGAGTGGTTTTAACCTCCCGGAATTGATCGACAAGACATCAGTCAACGATTCGCCTCAGAATAATTCCTGATCAATGGCCATCAGTCCTTCCAGAGCGCCGAGTGAAAGACCGATGTTTGGCGCGGAAATCTGTGGCTCGCGTGGATTGATGCGGATCGCTATTGCATTGGGTTTCTGGGCTAACGTTTGAGTTAAGTGGCGAATGGTCGGAACTGCCGTTCCGGCACCCATTTCAATAATCACCAGCCGTTTGCCGTTATGGCGGATGAGAAACTCATTGAAGCGTTTCTCCTGGGCGGCACTACGATCGCCTATCCACGAAAAATCACCGAACATGAGAATATTGGGTCGGGCAATCTCGCCGCAATGGGGACAGTGGGGCAGATGCTGGGCGCGCATGGTGGTAAAATCAACGGGAATCTCCTCGTTGTTGCGCCAGATGTCGCGACGGCAGGGGCGCTGGCATTGCAGGTGATGAATGGAACCATGCACCTCAACAATCCGTTCAACGTCAAAGCCCGCCTTTTGAAATTGACCGTCGACATTGGATGTGACCACAAAACTGTCCAGTCCCAATGTGTTTATCCATTTTTGGAGCAGGGAAAACCCGTTATGGGGTACGGTTTCACGATACAGATTGGTACGGTGGCCGTAGAATCCCCAGCCGAATTCCGGATCGCGGGAAAAGTGGATAGGGTTGGCAGCGTCGTAAAAGTTGATGCCGAGGTTTTTATACATGGGATAGGCATTCCAGAACCCTTCGTCGCCACGAAAATCAGGCAGGCCTGAATCCACGCCCATGCCGGCACCTGTGCTGATTACTAACGCTTCCGCCTGCTGCAGATAGTCGACCGCTTTCTGTAAGCTCTTTTGTGCCATGTCTTTGTCTCCGCAAAAGTCTTTCGAATTATCCTGATTTATGGACTGGATGAGGAGCTGTTCTCTTTTCAGAATAGTGGCAACCGGGGTTCTGGGCAAGATAGAAGTCCTCTCGTTTGCACTTGAGTGAGGACTATTGCAATAAAAAAAGACCTTCCGAACGCTTTTTCGGAAGGTCTTTTTAAGGTGTATTGGTCAGGGAGCTGGCTGTTAAACAGCGGCTCTCGATGAGGGCTTACGTCGTCCTGACCACGCGTTTTTTTGGCCAGCGTCGGCGTTACGGTTGGGGCGTTGGTTGCGCTGAGCACTCTTTCTCGGCTGAGACGCAGGCCGGGCCGTAGGTTTGTTGGTCGTACTCACCTCATAACCGGCGATCACCTCTTTGGCGATGGGCCGTTTTAGTAACCGCTCAATGTCGCGCAGCTGCTTTTTTTCCTCACTGCACACCAGAGATACCGCTTTGCCGTCACGTCCGGCACGACCAGTGCGGCCAATGCGATGGACATAATCCTCCGGCACATCGGGAAGCTCGTAGTTAACGACATTGGGTAGCTGATCAATATCCAGACCACGTGCGGCAATATCCGTGGCAACCAGGACCCGTGCTCGGCCTGCTTTGAAATCAGCCAACGCCTTGGTGCGTGCACCCTGGGTTTTGTTGCCGTGGATGGCTGTGGATTTGAGGCCATCTTTTTCCAACTGTTGGGCCAGACGGTTGGCACCGCGCTTGGTACGGGTAAAGACCAGTACCTGCTGCCAGTTTTGTGAGCCGATCATATGAGAGAGCAGCTCCCTCTTGCGACTTTTTTCAATCAGGTGAACGCTTTGTTCCACCTGTTCGGATGCCGTATTGCGACGGGCAACCTCAATCAGAGTCGGTGTATTCAACAGTGAATCCGCCAGACGTTTGATGTCATCGGAAAAGGTTGCCGAAAACAACAGGTTCTGGCGTTTCTTGGGCAGCAGGGCAAGGACTTTGCGGATGTCGCGGATAAATCCCATATCCAACATCCGGTCTGCCTCGTCAAGGATAAGAATTTCCACCTTGGACAGATCAACGGTCTTCTGCGACACATGGTCAAGCAGACGGCCGGGGGTTGCCACCAAAATGTCCACACCTTTGCGCAACATGCTGATTTGCGGATTGATTTTAACACCACCAAAAACAATGGCGCTGCGCAACGGCAGATATTTACCGTAATCAGCAACACTGGCACCGACTTGGGCCGCCAGTTCACGTGTCGGTGTCAGAACCAGCGCGCGTACCGGGCGGCGTCCTGAAGACACCGGAGTGTCGCTGAGTCGCTGCAGGACGGGCAAAGTAAAACCGGCGGTTTTACCGGTGCCGGTTTGCGCTGCGGCGAGAATGTCGCCACCATTAAGGACGGCGGGAATGGCTTGTGCTTGAATCGGGGTGGGCTCGCTGTAACCTTGATCGGCAACAGCACGCAACAGTTCGGCCGACAGGCCGAGGTCGTTAAACTTCGTCAAAAATTGTACTCCAAAATGGTAACCAGCCTATCCTGGGCAGTGCCGAGGATCGGTCGATGAGGCGGGAGACGCTGTAACAGGGTGTCAGGGGAATGTCGCAAAAAAGAGATACTACCGAGGACACAACGGGTGCCGACCGATGGGCACCAAGAATGAAACACACTAACAGGTTTGATTGCAGCTGTCTATTACTATTTCTGTATGACGTTTTTACATATCTGTTTTATGACAACGGGGAGCCACTGATAGGCACTTTTCTTCACCATTGGCATTGACGTATATCGTGTCTTCTGAATATGATGTGTTATTATTTAAACGATGTTTTAAAATTGACCTATTTATGGAGGAGACCATGGCAGACCCCTGTATTTTGACGGATCGACAAGATCAGATCGGTTTTATCACCTTAAACCGTCCTGAACATATGAACACTTTCACCCCAGAGTTTGCCGACTTGCTGGATCAGGCGTTGTGGGATTTCGAACGTGATGAGGATATCCGCGTGATTGTTGTCAAAGCGGCGGGAAAACATTTCTGCACCGGGATTTCGCTTGATCAGTTCAACAACAAAAGCTCTTTGGAATACCGGCAGTTCCTTTACGGTATTGATGCGTTTTATCATACTCTCAACCGTCTGAATACGCCGACAATCGCTTCTGTGCAGGGCTATGCCGTGGCCAATGGGGCCGGGCTCTCATTTGGTTGTGATCTGACCGTGGCTGCTGAATCCTCCATGTTTGGCACCACGGCGATTAATGTTGGCCTGATCTGTCTGGGACCGGCAGCACCGATGACAAAGTTGATCGGTCGCAAAAAGACGATGGAGATGGTGTTGAGCGGTGACATGATCACGGCCCAAGAAGCGGAACGGCTGGGCTTGATCAATAAAGCCGTGGCTGATGATGAGCTTGAGGAGGAAACCCTCAAATTGGCGAAAAAGCTAGTGAAGAAAAGCCCGCTGGCGTTGAGCATCGGCAAAGAGGGGCTGCGACGTTTGCAGGATGTGCCATATCATCAGGGCTTAGAGAGCATGGATGATCTGTTTGCTGCGTTGTGTTCCACTGAAGATGCCGAAGAGGGCGTGCGGGCGTTTCTTGAGAAACGACAGCCGCAGTGGCAACGGCGGTAATACAATGTTTTTATCAACAAAGCGTCTTCTGACCTTATGGCAGGGGCGCTTTGTTGTGCCGCTCTATGACTTATAGCAGCGAAGCCTTCCGCTTAGCAGCATCGAATGGAGTGAACTGCGGACCAAGTAAAATGAAGATCACAGTCAAGGTCGCCGGGTTTCGCCCCGGCAGCCGACATCCTTTTGACTGGCCGCTCAAAAGATGCAAAAACCGGCTTGAACACCTCCTGAACCTGGATCCACCGACACTGTGTCTGTTTCCGTGATGCTTCACAGATTCGGCTCGCCGCCCTTTAGGTCGACGAATCGTGCAACTCATCTGCAATGGCATAAAACGTTGATAACAACCTTAAGTCGCGCTTTATCTCTGGTGTGGCACCGATCAAACGGGTGGGACGGTGCCCACCCCTTTGTTCGTCTGTCATTGAGCAGCCAAGCACTCCCGTTCAGCAGCACCGAACGCAATGAACGTCAGCGCGATGGGTATCGGCAACCTGCTTGAGGACTGATGCGGGCTGTTCCGTAAGATGAACCACTTGGACCGGATCAGCGAATTCTGTGCGGAGGATAAGTGTTAGATCGCCACCTCAACAGGCGTTGCCTGTAACACATTCACCAACACTTCAGGAGCCAGACTGACCAGAAAGCCCCGTTTCCCGCCATTGATATAAATCAACGGCAAATCAAGAATGGTGCGTTCCACATAAACGGGCAAAGGCTTTAAGGTGCCGAAAGGGGAGGTGCCGCCGACCTGGTAGCCGGTATGCTTGTGAGCGATGTCTGGACTGCACGGGGCGATCCGTTTGACATTGAGAGTACGGGCCATCTCTTTGGTGGAAACCTCGCAATCACCGTGCATGAGGATAATCAGCGGTGATTGGTGTTCATCCTCCATGACCAAGGTTTTGATCACAGCGTGTTCCTCAACGCCCAACTCTCGTGCCGATACGCGTGTTCCCCCTTTTTCCTCATAGGCATAGAGTTGTGGGGTGTAGCGGACTTTGTGCTGTTTCAGTTGGCGAACAGCCTGTGTTGTTGGAAATTTAACTTTAGCCATAACAGTCGATCTATAAGAAACGGGGTTAAAACCAGCTCAGCACCAGAAACACCAGGCTGGCAACAGTCGCAATCAGACTCACGGCCGCCAGGGTGTTGGTCAGCGGAGCCAGAGTGCGTCGGGTGCGCAGAGCGATCGGGTAGACCAATCCAAATACGGCACCACTGACGGCACCGCCCAAATGAGCGGCATTATCGGCTCCGACAAGAAAGCCGAAGATAAAGGCGAAGATGGCCCAACGGATCATGAAGTCACGCTGGGCAAGTGCTTGGTGGCCACCAATTCGGTGAAAATAGGTGATGGAAAAGCCGATCATGCCGAACAGGGCACCGGAAGCGCCAATGACCACGGTCATGGGGTGCCAGAAATAGCCGAGTCCGGTCGCGGCCAGTGCCGTGATGGTATACAGGGAGATGAAGCCACTCGGGCCGATCTCCCGCTCCAGCATGGGGCCGACTTGATAAAGCACCATCATATTGAAACCGATATGGATCAGTCCAGCATGGGTATAGGCGTACGTAATGCAACGCCACCATTCACCGTTCTGAATGACAAGCGGCCACCATTGTCCACCTGAGATAACCAGTAACTCGGCATTGGGACTGAGCAGGCTGGACATACCGCCTCCCGTTGCCATACCGCGCAGGATCATCACTGAGAACAGGACCAGATTGACAAACAGTAGTACCTGGGAGATGGAGAAGTTACTGCTGGCAACCCCTTCACCACGTTTGACCTGCTTCCATTGACGCTGCCATTTCATAATGCGCCATTGCCAACGTGTCCCATTCATGCCCAGGTTATCGAAAAAACGTTTCCAATCCACGTGCTGGTCTCCTTGCCGATCAAAAAGCTTAAGGGGGTGATTCTGTTTGAAGTCAGACTATTGCAGAAATTTGTCTGCCAATCAAGAGAAGTCACTGAGTTTTTTAGCTAGATGCCTTTAAAACCAATAAGTTAACAATGTTATTTTGTTGATCTGGCCCTTGTGATGACGTTATGATACACAGTTGTATACAGCGCTTTTGGCGGTTATGCTGAAGGCGGTCTATAAATAAAGCTGAACACAATTTTGTTGCGAATGAATAAGGAGGGAAACGATGGCTCTGGAATCTCTGAATCCGGCGACAGGTGACGTGCTGGAAACTTTTGCAGAATGGTCTGATGAGCAGGTGGTCTCCACCGTTGAAACGGTTCATAACGCTTACTTGAAATGGCGAACCACAACGTTTGCCGAGCGCAAGCCGTTGATGCTTAAGGCTGCTGAGGTGCTGCGACGACGCAAAGATGAATTTGCCACAATGATGGCCCTGGAGATGGGGAAACCGGTGGTGGAAGGGCGCGCCGAAGTTGAGAAATGCGCTCTGGTCTGTGAATACTATGCGGACAATGCCGAGCAGATGTTGGCCCCGGAGCCGATCGAAAGTGATGCCAGTCGTTCCTATGTGGCCTTTCGACCGCAAGGGATTGTGTTGGCGGTCATGCCGTGGAACTTTCCGTTTTGGCAGGTGTTTCGTTTTGCCGCTCCGGCACTGATGGCTGGCAATGTTGGCGTACTCAAGCATGCTTCAAATGTGCCGCGCTGTGCTCTGGCGATTGAAGAGGTGTTTGTTCAGGCGGGCTTCCCGGCCGATGTATTTCGCACGCTGATGATCGGCTCACGCAAAGTGGCCCAAGTGATCGAGCATCCCTATGTGGTGGCCACCACCTTGACCGGTAGTGATATCGCCGGGCGTAAGGTCGCGGAAAAGTCGGGAGCCATGCTGAAAAAATCGGTGATGGAGCTGGGTGGCAGTGATCCGTTTATCGTGTTGAATGATGCCGATCTCGATCTGGCTGCATCTGTTGCCGTGACGGCACGCTGTATTAACTCAGGGCAAAGCTGCATTGCGGCCAAGCGCTTCATCGTTGAAGATGGGGTTTATGAGTCCTTTTTGGAGAAATTTAAAGCCAATATGGCAGCACTGAAGGTTGGAGATCCCTGTGATGAATCTACCCAGGTCGGCCCGCAGGCACGCGAGGACCTGATGCGTGAATTGCATGACCAGGTGGAAGCATCTGTGGCTAAAGGCGCTAAGGTTGCGCTGGGCGGTGTTCCCGGCGAAGCGGCGTTTTATCCGCCTACCATTCTCACTGAAGTTGCAAAGGGGATGCCGGCCTACAGCGAAGAGTTCTTTGGCCCGGTGGCGATTGTGATCCGTGTTAAGGACGCCGAAGAGGCACTTTTTGTCGCCAACGATACTGAGTTTGGCCTGGGCGGTTCTGTGTGGACAACGGATATCGAGAAAGGTGAAAAGATTGCTGGACAGATCCGTTCCGGTGCGGTGTTCGTTAATGGTATGACCAAGAGTGATCCTCGCCTGCCGTTTGGTGGTGTTGGCATCTCTGGATTTGGCCGTGAATTATCCCATTACGGTATTAAGGAGTTTGTTAACATCCAGACTGTATGGATCAAATAAGCGCTTGCTCCCATCAACCCATTCACGTAAAAAGCACCGATCCTCTGATCGGTGCTTTTTTGTGGAGCGTACCTGAGACTGAAAAGTTCGGCACGTCGAACATCATTTTTTAGTTGTTGTTTCAGTCTTTTATGGCGTTTTATTCACCTTATTTATTCAAGTTTTGGTCGACAACAAACCGTTCTTTTAAGCGTGATGTCAGTCGGGTGACAATCCTATCAATTTCCTTCTGGGTGTAAACTTTCTTTTCCGGGCGCCCCCAAACCACCTGTGGCCAGCAATAATCATCTTCGTAACGGGCAATGATATGGACGTGGAGTTGGCGGACCATATTGCCGATGGCACCGGTATTGACTTTGTCCGGTTTGAATTCGTTATCGACAAAACGTGCCAGTTCCATCATTTCGGCAAATAGCCGTTGTTGCTCTTCGGCGGGCATATCGTGAATTTCACACGCGTTGGTGCGTGGCACCAGAATAAACCAGGGAACCAGAGAGTTGTTGAGTAAAAGTAACAGACTGTCACCGAGAGAGCCGAGGACGATGCAGTCCTTGGCCAGTTGCTGATTAAGGGTGAATGTATCGGTCATTCGTGATCCTGTTGAAAAAATTCGCGACCTGATGAGTTGTCAGGTCGCGATGGTTACGGTTATTTGTCGTTGAGTAAGTCTTTGAGCAAGCTGTCGGTCGTTTGTTTTAACTGTTCGTCGCTGCCTTCCGGTAACTGGATATTTTTGAGAGCTTTCTGGCGAGCTTCATCAATCTTTTTACTCACGGCTTCGGATGCACTTCCTTTTAAGCTGTCCAAGCTTGCCAGGTCGGCGTTAAGTAATTGCGACAGGGCTGGGGAAAGTCCGCTTGAATTGTTGGCTGTGGCTTCGACAACGGTTTGGACAATGAATTCGATCAGTTGTTCCATGGTCATGCCGCCGTTTTTTTCGCCGACATTGGTCATGTTGATGGGCGGAACCGTCAGGCTGACCTGGCTGACTTTGTTGCCCAACGCCGTCAGTTGGGCCGAAACATTGATATCTTCAAGGATCAGGTGTTCAATGATGAATTTTTTACCGCTGTCAGTTGTGCTGGAATCGCTTGAAGTGCTCGCGGGCGTCGATCCTTGAGATTTCGGCACGTTTTTCAGTAACGCCTGGACATTAGATGCCTGATCCTGTTGTTCGATGGCCAGGTGCAAGCCGGACAGAGCGACTTTAGAGATACGGATGGTCTGCGATGTCAGGGACTGCAGATTGATGGCCACCGCAGCATTGTCGAGTTTCATAAAGTGTTGTTGCTCAAATCCTTGCGGATTAGCAATGGTAAAACCTCCAAGTTCACTGCTGCCGCCGAGCAGGGAAATATGCAGGCTGTCAACCTTGGTTGTAACCCCGAGCGCTTTTTCTCCCCCATATTCGACGGCTTTTTTGGCAATGGAATCGAGATAGAAGGTTGCTGCTCCAACGATCACTGCGACAATAACCAGTAGCACAACGACGAGCTTGATAAGAGTTTTCATAGCAGACTCCATGACGGGGGCACAAGCCGCGATCTATAGACCTGATTGTAAGAAAAAGCAGCTGATGCGAGGGTTAGTTTTCCATTAAAAAAACACAGCCGCCCTGAGTGCTCAGGACGGCTGTATTAAGTTTTGTGTGGATTAGTTGTTAAACAGGCTCAGTTCAACGCGGCGGTTTTTCTGCTTGCCGGCAGCCGTGGTGTTGTCGGCGATCGGTTGACTTTCACCAAAACCTTTGGCGGTCAGATTGGTTCCGTCAATAGCGTAGTTCTGGATCAAGTACGCTTTGACGGCATCAGCACGACGTTGCGACAGTTGTTGGTTGTAGGCTTCACTGCCGTCGCTGTCGGTATGCCCGGAAATAAGGATCTTTTCGCCCGGATATTTGTTGATGAACGCGGCGGCGTTGGTCATGTCCTGAATGTGCTGCGGGCGGATATCCGCTTTATTGGTGTCAAACTCAATCAACAGGGTCAGGACCAGTTGGCAGCCATATTCATCGACATGAGCTCCCGCCGGAGAGTTGGGGCAGCGGTCAACATCGTCATAAACGCCATCGCCGTCACTATCCATTGGCAACGGGCAACCCACGGCATCGACAGCCACGCCTTTCGGTGTGCCCGGGCACTTGTCGAGGTAATCATAGACGCCATCGCCATCGGTATCCAGCGGGCACCCTTTGCCATCAACGGCAACGCCTGCAGGTGTTCCGGGGCATTTATCAAGATAATCATAGACACCGTCGCCATCGGTATCCAACGGACAACCCATGCTGTTTACCGTGACACCAGCCGGAGTGTTGGGGCATTGATCGTCAGCATCGATGACGCCGTCGCCATCGCTGTCCAACGGTGCCGGTGCCGGTTTCTGGCCGCCGAAATAGTAAACCAGACCGGCGCTGGCCAGCAGGTTGTTGGATTCACCACTGGTGGCCAGCATGTGACGGACTTCCGTGTTGACGGCAAAGTCATCGGAGAGGAAGTATTTCAGACCTGCACCATAATTGAGCTGGCCATGGTGGTCATTGTCTTCACCATCCTCATCAACGGTCAACAGTCCGAGTCCGGCGACCAGATAAGGCACCAGGCTTTCTTCCGGGATCAGGTGGTAGATGCCGCCAATGGAGATACTGTACACATCACTGTCTGAACCACTTTTGTCTTCGGCGTAGGTTGCCAGAATTTCGCTACTGAGGTTGGCGTTATAGTTGTACCCACCGCCGAGGCTGTAGTTGAGTTCGGGATCGTAGCTGCTGCTTTCCATGTCAATGATGCCGACCATCGGGTTGACAAAGAACCGGCCGGTTTGAGCCGCTTGATTGGACTGTGCAGCGAACAGATTGAGGGGAATGAGACAGAACAGCAGGGCTGCTAAGTGCCACTTTTTCATAATTCCTCCTTAAAAATTCAGATTGATCCGGCTGGAAGGGCGATTCGGGTAAAATTCCTGCAAGAACCCATGGCCAGACACATCATCTGAGAATAGGGCAGGTCCACTCACCATTGAGTTTTCCTGAAAAAAATTAAATCTTATATCATGCCAGCATAGCTATCATCACCAAAAAGTCAAATGGAATCCGATGTAAGGTTTTGTAATAATTATATTTCTCAACATGAAAAATAGACCTTTGTTTATGGGCTGTTATGTCAGGTATGGCGGAGGCAAATTGCAATGATTCCAGAGCTGTCAATGGTGCGGCAAAGCTCTTGCGAGCGGTTCGGTGATGCGATATAGTGCCGCATCCATTTCATGCCAGAGCTGTAAGGAGAATACAGAATGATTACTGCGATCAGTCCGATTGATGGACGGTATGCGTCCAAAGTAACTCCCTTGACCGAGTGTTTTTCCGAATATGCGTTGATGCGTAACCGGGTCAAGGTTGAGGTGATGTGGCTGCTGGAACTTTGCGCTGAGAAAGACATTGTAGAATGTCGGTCTCTAAGCGATGAAGAGCAGCAACTGTTGCTGTCGATGATTGATGATTTCACCCCCGAACGTGCCGAGAAGGTTAAAGCTCTGGAGCGTGTCACCAACCACGACGTAAAAGCGGTGGAATATTACCTCAAGGAGCAGATCACCGGGACCACTCTGGAAGATATTTCCGAATTTATCCACTTTTCCTGCACCTCAGAAGATATTAACAATCTGTCTCATGCTTTGATGCTCAAAGATGGTCTGGCGGCTCTGGTGCCGTTGCAACAGGAGATTGTTGATGAGGTTGCCAGGTTGGCGCATGAATTTCGGGCTGTACCCATGTTGGCTCGTACCCACGGACAGACGGCATCTCCGACCACCATCGGCAAAGAGCTGGCGGTCTTTGTGGCTCGTCTGAAGAAGCAGAGTCAGTGCATTGCTGCTGTGGAGATCCTCGGCAAGCTCAATGGAGCGGTTGGCAACTTCAACGCTCACGTGTCGGCGTATCCTGATGTGGATTGGCCGGCTCTGGCCAAGCGGGTCATTGAAGGGAGCCTCGGCCTGACTCAAAACCTGTTCACGACCCAGATCGAACCGCATGACTACATGGCTGAGCTGTTTGATGCCCTGTGTCGTTGGAATACCATTCTTACCGATCTTGACCGGGATATCTGGACCTATATCTCCATGGCCTACTTTGGTCAGAAAACCATCAAAGGTGAGATCGGTTCTTCAACCATGCCGCATAAAGTCAATCCGATTGATTTTGAAAACTCCGAGGGCAACTGCGGTTTGGCCAATGCCATGTTTGGACATCTGTCGAGCAAACTGCCCATCTCACGGCTGCAACGTGACCTGACCGATTCCACGGTACTACGCAATATGGGCGTTGGTTTCGGTTACAGCATGATTGCTTATCATTCGACCCTTAAGGGATTGAGCAAGCTCAAGCTCAACGAAGAGAAGCTGGCTCATGATCTGGACCAGGCGTGGGAGGTTCTTGCTGAACCGATTCAGACAGTGATGCGCAAGGCGGGCATTGAAAATCCCTACGAAAAACTCAAGGAATTGACTCGCGGCCAGAAGATCACGTCGGAGATTATTCGTGAATTTGTCGAAGGTCTGGAACTGCCGGAAGAGGATAAAAAACGTTTAAAAGAGTTGACTCCGGGAGGGTATATCGGTATCGCTCCGGAAATCGCGGATCTGTTGTAGTTTTAAGAAACAGAGTGTGTTTGTTATAAGAAAAGCGGCGTCGTGATGACGCCGCTTTTCTTATTTTTCGGGTGTGTGCTGTCCTGTGACCGCCGTAGAGGTGAGCGCGATTATTTGACCAAGACCGTCCACAGCACACCGGCACCAATGGCCGAGCCGATGACCCCGGAAACATTGGGCGCCATGGCGTGCATGAGCAGAAAATTGCCGGGATCCTCTTTTTGCCCCACGTTGTGAACCACTCGGGCTGAATCGGGCACGGCTGAGACTCCAGCAGCGCCGACCAGTGGGTTAATCTTATCCTTCAAAAACAGGTTCATAAATTTGGCAAATAGGATTCCTCCGGCAGTGGCAATGCAGAAGGACAGGGCGCCAAGCGCAAAGATCAGAATGGACTGTGGTGTCAAAAAATGATCAGCACTGGTGCTGGCGCCAACGGAAAAGCCCAACAGGATGGTGACGATATCGATCATGGCATTACGTGCTGTATTGGCCAATCGGTCGGTGACCAGACTCTCTTTGAGCAGGTTGCCAAAAAACAGCATACCGATCAAGACCATGGAGCCGGGCGCGATCATGGCACAGATCAGAAACGCACCGACCGGAAAGATGACCCGTTCCCGCTTACTGACGCTGCGTGGCGCGGCCATACGGATCAGACGCTCCTCGCGGGTGGTGAGCAGTTTCATGATCGGCGGCTGAATCACCGGAACCAAGGCCATGTAGGAATAGGCGGCAATGGCAATGGATCCAAGCAGATGGGGAGCCAGTTTGGACGACAGGAAGATGGCCGTCGGGCCGTCTGCACCACCGATAATGCCGATAGCCCCGGCCTCCTGAGGTGTGAACCCTAACGCAAGAGCACCGATCAGGGTGAGAAAAATACCAACCTGAGCGGCGGCACCGAGCAGCACCAACTTGGGGTTGGATAACATGGCGGAAAAATCGGTCATAGCGCCGATGCCGAGAAAGATCAGCGGCGGATAAATTCCTTCGCTGACACCGTAGTAGATATAGCGCAGTACGCTGCCGTCATCATAAACACTCAACGCCATACCGGCGACCGGCGGAATGTTGCCGACCAGAACCCCGAAGCCGATGGGCACCAGCAGCAACGGTTCATAATCTTTTATGATGGCCAGAGTTATGAAGATGATGCCGATGATCAGCATGATTAGATTGCCCCAGCTTAACGAGACAAATCCGGTTCCATTGATGAATTGACTGAACATTTCCATGCGCGGATCCTTTAATCTTTCAGGTCGGATTGGCGACGACGCGGCGGCTTGACTTCAATCAACAGGATCTCCTGCCCCTGAGCCACACTATCGCCTTGCTGGACATGGATAGCGGCAACGGTGCCGTTGACTCGACTGTTGATCTCATTCTCCATTTTCATCGCTTCCATCTTGAACAGCGGTTGCCCAGCCTGGACCTCGTCGCCGGTTTTAACAAGGACGGCAATGATGGATCCGGGAATAGGGGCGCACACCGAACCACTCTGGTCTCCCTGTGTAGGCGACGTTTGTGCTGATGGCGTGACCGCATTTACCGGCCGAGTGAGGCTGCGGCTGGTTGGACCGGTCATTGTTTCTTCATCCTGATGGATATCCTCAATGGTTACCTGATATCTGGTGCCGTTTACTTCAACTTCGGCAGCTTCGGCGGTCAGTTCCTTGAGGTTGACAGTGATCGATTTTTTGTTGATGGTCAGTTGATATTTACGCATGGGGACTCCTGTCCGAAAGACTTCTCATTTTTCCTGCCGAATTCCAGAACGAGCCAGAAGCGGGACGTTGGGCAATGGTGATGCGCTGCAGGTCACCACCACACCGCTCCAGTTCCATATGGATGGCCAGACAGATCGCAGCATGGATCTCCTCTTCGCTGGGAACTGTATTCGGTGCCGGTTGGGACGCAGAGGCTTGCTGCGGTGAGGTGATGCGATCCAATGCCGTGAGGGCTTTAGGTAACAGTCGGATAAACAGGCTGATCAACAACAGACCACTGAAGACAATGGTCATGCCGATGATGGTAGTGGTGATGCCGTCACCGCGTAGAACGTTGGTCAGGTCAAAATGGATCATACATGCTCCTGTCGGTTACAGCGGGATGTTGCCGTGTTTACGCGGCGGGTTGCTGTCGCGCTTATCCGCCAACATGGCCAGAGCCTTGCAAATGCGCAGCCGAGTGCGCTCCGGAAGAATCACATCATCGACATAACCGCGCTCAGCAGCGGCATAGGGATTGGCAAACGCCTCGCTGTATTCCGCTTCCCGTTGGGAGAGGGCGTCGGTTTGACCTTCGAGGCTGCGGCCGTAAATCAGTTCAACCGCCCCTTTGGCCCCCATGACGGCGATTTCGGCTGAGGGCCAGGCGTAATTGATATCGCCGCGCAGGTGCTTGGAACTCATGACGCAATAAGCACCGCCATAGGCTTTGCGCGTGGTGATGGTGATTTTGGGAACCGTGGCTTCAGCATAGGCATATAACAGTTTGGCGCCATTGCGGATGATGCCGCCATATTCCTGAACTGTGCCGGGCATGAACCCCGGAACATCTACCAGGGTGATCAGTGGAATATTGAAGGCATCGCAACAACGCACAAAGCGGGCGCCTTTAATCGATGCATCGTTATCGAGAACACCGGCCATGTGGGCGGGCTGGTTGGCTACCAGACCAACGCTCTGGCCGTTGAAGCGGGCAAAGCCGATGATCAGGTTTGGGGCAAAATCCGGCTGGATTTCGAAAAAACTGCCGTCATCCACCAGGGGGGCAATCACGGTTTTCATATCGTAGGGTTGATTGGCGTCAACCGGCACCAGTTGACTGAGTTCTGGAACTGTCCGGGTTGGCGGGTCATCGTTTTCCACCAGCGGGGCAGATGCCATATTGTTTTGTGGCAGATAGCTGATCAGTTGTTTGAGCGTATCCAGAGCCGTGAACTCATTTTCAACAGCCAGATGAGCGACACCGCTGCGGGTGGTGTGAATCTCGGCGCCGCCGAGCTGCTCTACGTCCACCTGCTCACCAGTGACGCTTTTCACCACTTTGGGACCGGTGAGAAACATATAACTGTGATCTCGCACCATCACGGTAAAGTCGGTCAATGCCGGACTGTACACTGCACCACCGGCACAAGGTCCGAAAATAGCCGAAAGCTGCGGGATCACCCCGGAGCACATGACATTGCGCTGAAAAATCTCTGCATAGCCGGCCAGACTTTCGATCCCTTCTTGAATCCGGGCACCGCCCGAATCATTAAGGCCGATGATCGGAGCGCCGTTCTTCAGGGCCATATCCATGATCTTACAGATCTTTTCCGCATGGGTTTCTGACAGGGAACCGCCGATGACGGTAAAATCCTGGGAGAAAATATACACCAACCGGCCATTGATGGTGCCGTATCCGGTAATGACACCGTCACCCGGCCACTTATTTTTTCCCATGTCAAAATGGGTACAGCGATGTGTTTTGAACATGTCAAACTCTTCGAAACTGTTTTCATCAAGCAACAGATCGATCCGTTCTCTGGCCGTATAGCGTCCGGAACTGTGGCGTTTTTTCTGACGCTCTAATCCGCCACCCTGCAACGCTTGTTGTCGCAGTGCCAGAAGTTGATCTATTTTATTTTCCATGGTGTCTCTCCACGTGGAATGCATTGAAAAAAGGAGATGTCGGGAGGGGCCGCGAACGTCGTTGCGGACCCGTTAACCGCCAGGTAACCGCCGATTAACCGTTATAGTAAATTTGATAGAGGGTCTCATGACCGAGAATACGATCAACCTCACTTTGTAAAGTGATACGCTGATCGTTGTTGAGCCAGTCGTTCCAGTTTTCGAGAGTTTTCCAGGTGCTGATAACGATACGTTCGCTGGGATTATCGAAGTTGATCAAGGTTTCGCCAGAGATGTAGCCGTTCTGGGCGTGGGCCAGAGAGCGCATTTTGAGGAGTAATGGGCGGATTTCCGGTTCTTTTTCCTGGGGGACCTGACGGATGATAATGATTTTGACGGCCATGCAGTAACTCCCTGTGTGTGTCGTGAAATGAGAAAAACTGAAACATGAATGATTTCAGTACTCTGACTAATGGGAGGAGTATACCACGTGTTTCTCAGACTGCAGCCCGGATATAAATATTGATGTTTTTTACTCGATATGGTTTTAGTTGGTAATGAAAAAGCCCGCCGCTGTCACACAGGGCGGGCTTTAAAATCAGCTCGATTGGCCGAGGATCGCGTTGTGCTCTTCCTGACACAGTTCATAATGGTGATGCGTTGAGCGGGCATTGGCCAGATAAATTTTCTTAACTTCAGGATCATCGATCTTCTCTGCCATGGCGCGCAGATTTTTTTCCAGTTCAAGTTCCTGGTCAATGGCCAGTTCAATGGCTTTACGCTCATCAAAGTCACCAAGCATGGCTTGTTGAAGTGCTTTCCACCAGCTTGACTCGGTATTTGGTGCCGAGGCGATAAAAGCTTCAAAGTCGGGAATATCGTCGCCTTTGTAGATGGCGTAAAACATGTGCGCATGCTGCTTTTCCTCTTTAGCGAGGATCTCAAAAGATCGTTTGGCTTTTTCGTCAAACATCTTTTCAGCACCGTATTTATAGTAGTCCATGGCATCTTTTTCAGTTTGCATGGCTTCTTTAATGGCTTGTTGCAGATCAATTTTTTCAGACATGTGCTCACTCCCTCCACGATAGGTACATAAACAAATCGTCGAGATTGTATACAATATCGCGTTCAGATGCAATGTGTAATTAACACCTTAATACGTCAGGGGAAGACGAACCGTGACTGCAACTCTTTGGTTTGAAAAAGGGTTTAAAAAACGCTGCTGTGCTCAGCAACATTCTTTAAGAGGCCTAACGGTCCTGCTTATGGGGCCGGTAGTCCTTAGATAAGATCTTTCAGCCAGCCAAAAGCAACAAAGGTGCCAATGGTTGATCCTATGGAGGAGAGAAAGAAGACCAGCAGAACCCGGGTCACCCGATTACACCACCAGCCGCGTAGTTGGGCAATATCGTCACTGACGTTCTCCATGTCAGCAACTGTTGGTGGTGCCATCATGGCTTGAACCAGTGCCGTGACAAAGCCGGCACCAATGGTGGGATTGAGTGAGGTCAATGGCGCAGCAATAAAGGCAGAGAGGACAGTCAAGGGATGTCCCAGGGCGATAAAGGCACCCAGTGCGGAAAGAGCGCCGTTGGCCAGGACCCACGCCGTGGCGGCATCCATCAGTCGGCTGCGGTCGCCATAAAAGAAACCGACGATAAACATGAGTGCAACAATTGCCGGGATGATCCACGGAATCGCTTTTGAAAGAGCGCTTTTGGGGGGGATTGTCCCCATCTCTCCAATGGCATCATCGTGTGGTGGATCGTCCAGACATCTTTTGATCCCTGGGACATGAGCTGCACCGACCACGGCAACGGTTTTTTCTCCAGCGGCTTGAAGAATGTGGTAGGTCATCCAAGCATCGCGTTCATCGACCAGGATAGTTTTTGCAGCGGGAAGCAGCTCGCCCATCTCTTCGAGCATTGAGGAAAGGCTGTCGGTCTGGCGTAATTGGCTGAGTTCCTCCTCGTCGAGTTCCTGTTTTTCAAACATGCCTGCAAACAGCGTAGCGACCAGATTCATTTTTTTCCACAGCCCGGTTTTGCGCCAGGCACGCAACAGGGTAACGCGGATGTTTCGGTCCACCAAAGCGACACGGATGTCATGGTCTTCAGCCGTTTGTGCTGCGGCAGCAAGTTCCTCACCCGGCTTGACGCCGGTCTGTAAGCCCATCCGTTTCTGGAACGATGCCAAGGCCAGGTTGGCCATGAGGAACGGTACCTGCCCATTTTTGACCACCTGGAGAATGTTGAGTTTTTCCCAGCGGTTGCGATCCTTAAGGGTCTGATAGCGTTGTTCATCCAGTTCAACACAGACACAATCCGGCTGCTCTTGTTCAATGGCACGGGTGACGGTGGCAACTGATTCTTTGGAGATATGCGCAGTGCCGATGAGGATAATCTCTTTGCCGTGATGGGTTAAACGGTGGATGTCGGATGATTCGTTCGTATTATTCTGCGATTCTGGTGAATCTGCCAAGGGGGAGGATTGAGACATGGATAAAAACCGTATCGTCCTATAGCGTCTGCCGGGGCAGAAACGTGTTTGGTTAAAAGAGCATACATCGTTTAAACGGCAACGTTTGCGGCAAACACGATGTTCACTCACAGAAGCCGGACAGTAGAAAAGGCATCGGAAACCATCCAGATGCCTTTACTTAGTAGAGCTCTCCACGCCTGCCGTGAATCTTTGGCCTCACAACGAGAGCCATTAGGTGGGGTTCCTGAGCGACGAATCAGGCGTCCCTCTGCAGAGGAGGGCTGGCACACATCATCACTGAAAAAGAACCCCGGATGTAAAATTATTCCGCGTGGGCGTTTAGATATCACCTGCCGCGTAGAGAGCAATCTTACTGTCTGTCAGTATAGGTAAACGATGCAGGCGTGGCAAGGTTAAAGTCGTTGCCTTACTGGTTCGTTTGCCATCGTAACAAAGTAACACAAAAAGTTGTCGGAACTTGGTTTTCCCTTTGTGACGTGTTAGGATTATTTTCGTTTTTTGTTACGCTAAGTTATCTCCTCTCTAAAAAGGCTTTAATCGATCCATGAAGTCCATACCGTTTACGGGTGTTCGTCGGTTCAGTACCGGTTTTTTCTCGTTGTTGCACGCCTTTCGTTTTCTCGGTGGCAATCCCTCGCTCCTTAAATATGTGGCGATTCCGTTTGTGATCAATGTTGTGGTGTTTTCGGCAACGTTGTATTGGGGGGTTGATTTGTTCAACGGCATGGTTGGTGAGTATCTTGCACCTCAAGATGCTTGGTACTGGCAGATTCTGGCGGTTGTTGTCAAAGTCATTGCAGGGTTATTAACGGCGGTGATTGTGTTTTTTACCTTTACTGTGGTTGGTAACCTGATTGCTTCACCATTTAACGATATCCTTTCCGAGCGCACCGAAGAGATTTTAACCGGCCAGCCGAATACCGAGCCCTTTTCGCTGAAAATGTTTATGGCCGATGTGTGGCGGGTCCTCAGGGATGAACTGCGCAAAATGTCAATTTTTGTCGCGTTGATGGTTTTTTTGTTGCTGTTTAATATGATTCCTGTCGTCGGGTCACCGGTGTACGCGTTTTTTTCTGTTGCCTTGACGCTGTTTTTTCTGGTGGTCGAATATACCGGCTTCGTTTTTGGTCGCAAGCATCTGGGTTTTGCGGATCAAAAACGTTTTATCAAAGGAAATTTCATGGCCTCCGTTGGTTTCGGTCTGGCTGTGATGTGTATGTTAATGATTCCGTTTGTGCAGTTTGTGACAATTCCCATTGCAGTGATCGCCGCAACCCGTTTGTGCTGTCTGTGTGATCCGGAAACGGAATTGTCAGGGCGTTAACTTTCTTCTTACCAAGGAGTATTCATTCATGGGCGCACCGGGAACAACGAAGTTTCAGATCGATTTACGCAGGCATTTACGTGAACGAAAAGTCGAACGTCGACTCCGTGAGGTGATCTGCGAAATCGCTGAAGCTTCCAAATATATTATCAACTCAATTCGAACCGGTGATCTGGGTGTGGCAGGTACGTCCAATCTTTACGGTGAAGAACAGCTGGCACTGGATGTGCTCTCTGATCGTATTTTGCAGAAACGTTTGAAAAATTCCGGTGTTGTGTCCAATGTTGTTTCTGAAGAGAACAACGAAATCATCAACTTCGAGTGTACTAATAAAGTCTGTTATTCGGTTGCCTATGATCCTCTTGACGGATCGTCACTGGTTGATGTCAATCTGGCTGTCGGCACGATTATTTCCATCTATGAGGGGGATAATATCTTGCAGTGTGGACGCAACCAGGCGGCAGCCATGTACATTCTTTACGGCCCGCGGACCACGCTGGTGTATTCGACTGGAGATGGCGTTCATGAATTTGGCATGAATCAGTTGATGGAATACACCCTGGTTAAAGAGAATGTCACTATCGATAAGGTAGGTGGTATTTACTCTCCCGGCGGTCAGCGCAATCTCTACACGTCGGGAACGGAAGCGTTTGTGCGCTCACTGGAGGAAAAAGGTCATAAGCTGCGTTATAGCGGAGGGTTTGTTCCGGATATTAACCAGATCCTGATGAAGGGGCGTGGTATTTTTATGTATCCGCATCTTCAGGGGCGCCCAGATGGTAAGTTGCGTCTGTTGTATGAACTGAATCCGATGGCTTTCTTGATTGAGCAGGCCGGTGGTGCCGCTTCAACCGGGAGCAAGCCGATTCTTGATATCGATCCGGAGGGCATTGATGATTGCTCGCCGGTGTTTATCGGTTGTCGTGAAGATGTGGCGCTGGCCGAATCGTTTATTGCCCAGGAATAGTGTGTGAGTAATTTTCGCGGTGGTTATGCAAAAAAAATCCGATGTGGTTAAGCCGCATCGGATTTTTTTATTGTCGAATAGATGTGATTAACAGGCTATGCAGCCTATGGCTGGGAGTTTTACACTTTGTGTTAAGCCTGATTTTGGCAACGGCACAACGCAAGCTGTTGGCCGAGAAACGTGCTGAACAGTTCAACCAGTCGGTACCCCCAGGCATTAAAATGTTGGCGACCACTATGGCTGGTGGTAATCACGCCGCACAGTTGCTCTGTGACCATTAAGGGAACGCTGATGATCGATGTTTCGTTTTCTAACAGGTCGGAGCCGAGGTCGAGGGTGGTGCAGTCGTCACAGTCTTGCATGGTGCCTTTTTCCAGAGTGGTGCGTATAAACATATCTTCAATGCGGGTTGCATTGCATTGTTTCGGAATTCCTTCACAATCAATGGCAAGCACGCTTCCCAGTGGGGCGTTTTCCAGCAGCGTGAGTTCTTGGGGCGGCAACGTGTAAATGCAACAGCGGGTCGCCTTGATGGAGTGGTGCAAAATCTCCAGGGCATTTTCCAATAGCACCTGTTCGGTCAGACGGTGAGCCGGTAATTCTCCCAGCCGTTGCAGCGTGGATAAGGACTCAAGCAGGTCGTCAAAGTTATCCGAGAGATTGAGAATAATGTCTGAAAAAGGGTACTTATTGCTCATCTTGTCCTCCGCAGCCGGTAATGAGTTGGGCCATTTCGTGTAACGACTCAAGCTGGTCGCGCGTATCGGAGTAGACTTTTTGAACATGTTCCATACTGATCACCGTTTCCGGGATGACTAGGCTGGCAAAGGGATCGCACTGTTCGTGATAAAGCGTGTCGGAAAGCTGGGAACTGATCCAGATCAATTGAGTCAGCGGTGAAGATGTTTCAAGGTCGTCATCGCAGGCCAGACCGTTTAAGGCTTGAGAAATGGGCTGGGGAAGATCCCAGGCTTCCGCCAGCAGATTGGCGGCCTGATGGTGGTTAATGCCGAGCTGATTATTGATGCGCTCGCTTAAACTGCCTTGGCTGGAGGCAAAGACTTTTTCCATCTCCAAGGGAAAACAGTGCACCAAGGCCTGTAAACCGAGATTATGTAGTAAGCCCGCTGTGTACGCTGTGGCCGGAGCCGGTTTTTCCCGTACAAACAGAAAGTGGGACAGGCTTTGCGCCATACCGGCTGTTGTGACGGCATTAAACCAGTAACGGTGACAATTAAACAGGCGGCTCTGTTGAACATCAAAATTGCCGCTTAAAGCCATGGCTAGAGACAGACTGCGGGTGATCGCCAGTCCGAGAACGCGAATGATCGCTTCGCGCACCGTGGTAATCTCGCCGCGTTGTCCATAGTAGGCGGAGTTGGCGCAGCGCAGTATTCGCGCGGTTATCGCCGGACTTTTATTGATGATGCTGACCAGGTCGATCAGATCAACCTGCTCATCCGAGACGATCTGGATGATTTCCCGACACAAGCCGCTGGGTGGCGGGAGTTGTTTAATCTTTCGGATGCTGTCGACAACGGAACAATTCATAAGCGCTTTACAAATCCTCAATTCATTGTGTTCGTATCAGTTGTTCTCAAGAAATTCAGCAATCTTTTCAGTGAGGCCATCCACATCCAGACCGTGCAGTTTTAACAGCTCGTCGTGACTTCCTTGCTGAATAAATTCATCGGGTAAGCCTAGGCGCATAACGCGCGGATAGAGGCGGTTTTTCTCCATCAATTCCATTACCGCACTGCCAAACCCGCCGGCAAGAACATTTTCCTCCAGCGTAATGATGTTACCGGTACGACGCGCTTCAGCAATCAAGAGTTCCTGATCGAGTGGTTTAAGGAACCGGGCATCGACAACGGCAATTTCAATGCCTTTTTCAGACAGTTTAACAGCAACATCCATGGCTGTCTCGGCAAAGGTACCGATGCTGACCAACGTGGCCGCCTGACCCTCGCGTAGTTTTTCCCCCTGACCGATGGTAAGTGGTTTGAAATCATCGGTTTGCTGCAAGCCCAAACCGTTGCCGCGTGGGTAGCGATAAACAAAGGGGCCGTCGCTGGTGGTGGCTGTGAGCATGGCGCGTTTCAGCTCCAACTCGTCGCGCGGGACGGCAACCGTCACATTGGGAATATGGCGCAGATACGACAGATCAAAGACGCCGTGATGTGTTGGCCCGTCAGCGCCGACCAAGCCTCCCCGGTCCAGGGCAAACGTGACCGGCAGGTTTTGCAGGCAGACATCGTGTAACACATTGTCATAAGCCCGTTGCAGGAAGGTCGAATAGATGGCAACAACCGGGCGCAGTTCTTCACAGGCCATGCCTGCGGCCAATGTGACCGCATGTTGCTCGGCAATACCGACATCAAAGAAACGCTTGGGAAAACGTTCGGCAAAGGGAACCAGGCCGGTGCCGGTGCACATTGCAGCCGTAATGGCCACCAGACGCGAATCTTTTTCCGCCAATTGACAGAGATACTCACCGAAAACAGAGGTGTAACTGGGGGGGGCTCCCGTTGTGGTTTTTACTTTGCCGCTGGTTTTGTCAAACGGTCCAACCCCATGGAACAGGGCTGGGTTGTCTTCAGCAGGTTGGTAGCCTTTGCCTTTGCGGGTCACTACGTGGATCAATGATGGGCCATCGAGGCGCGAAACGTTCTGCAGGGTTTCAATCAGCTCATCCATGGAATGGCCGTCAATCGGACCGACATACTCGATGCCGAAGGCTTCAAACAGCATCCCTGGAGTGACAAACGCCTTAAAGGAGTCTTCGGTGCGTTTTGCCAGTTGAACCAAGTCTTTGCCGAAGCGCGGCACACTCTTGAGGAAGATCTCGGTCTCCCGTTTGAAACGGACAAACAGCCGTGACGTCATCTTGCGACTGAGAAATGAGGACAGGGCGCCGACGTTGGGTGAGATCGACATCTCATTGTCGTTGAGAATGATGATCATGTTGCGGTCGAGGTGGCCGGCATGGTTGAGCGCTTCAAAGGCCAGTCCAGCCGTCAGTGAACCGTCGCCGATCACCGCAACCACTTTATTGTTGAGCTCTTTGCAGTCGCGGCCAACCGCCATGCCCAGAGCTGCGGAGATCGAGGTGCTTGAGTGACCGACATCAAAGCAGTCGTGGGGGCTTTCCTTGCGTTTGGGAAAGCCGCTGATTCCGTCAAGTTGACGCAGGGTGTTAAACAGATTCAGACGACCGGTCAGGAGTTTGTGGGCATAGGCCTGATGGCCGACATCCCAGATGATCTTGTCACGCGGTGAATTCATGACGTAGTGCAGGGCGATTGTCAGTTCGACAATGCCCAATGAGCTCGCCAGATGCCCACCGGTATGGGAGACCGTGTTGATAATTTCATCGCGCAGTTCCTGCGCCAGGACAGTCAACTCATTGAGAGAGAAATCCTTCAGGTCTGCCGGTGTTTCCAAATTTTCAAGTAAATGACTCATAAGCTGTATATTGTTTTTCTCAACGCTACGACGAGCGATTAATAATGTAATGCGAAATTTGTCGCAAAGGTTCTGCCGCATCTGCCAGCGGCTCCAGCGCTTTCAAGGCTTGTTGGTGCAGTTCTGTGGCCCGGCGGATCGATTCGCTTAAACCGAGAACGGCCGGATAGGTAGCCTTACCCCGTTCCTGATCACTGCCGATATCTTTACCGAGCTGTTCCTGATCTCCGGTGATGTCGAGAATGTCGTCGGCAATCTGAAACGCGAGTCCAGCGAGTTTTCCGAACCGGCTTAAGGCTTCATATTGTTCCGTATTCGCACCGCCAAGCAGGGCTCCGGCACGAATGGAGGCGAGGATTAAGGCTCCGGTTTTATGGGCGTGAATATAGTCCACCGTCGCCAGATCCGGTTGCTCCATCCCTTCTGCTTCCATATCGACAATTTGACCACCGACCATCCCTGCTGCTCCTGCGGCACGGGCCAGCAGTTGAATCACTTCACGGCGGGTACGGTCATTGATTTGTACTGAGTCAGACGGAGCCGACAGCACAACAAAGGCTTCCGTCAGCAGGGCGTCTCCAGCGAGAATGGCTGTGGCCTCACCAAACACTTTATGGTTTGTTGGTTGTCCACGCCGTAAATCATCGTCATCCATCGCCGGAAGATCGTCATGGATCAGTGAATAGGTATGGATCATCTCCATGGCGCAGGCTGCTGGTAGCACATTTTCGATATCTCCGCCAACCGCTTCACATGCCGCCATCATCAGGATGGGACGCAGTCGCTTGCCCCCGGCAAAAACCGAATAATGCATGGCTTCGTGCAGTTGGGTGGGGTGCTGTTGTTTTGGCGGCAGAGTTTGCGCCAAGGCCTCCTCGACGCGTTGGCGCTGGCTGGTGAGATAGTTTTTCAAATCCATGAGTGATTCCGTATCGCTGAATACCGTGATGATGCCGTTTTACAGGTCCAGAGTTTCCGTTGTGAGCTGTTGGTTCTGGTCCCGGGTCAATTGTTCAATTTTCAGTCTGGCACCCTCCAGGGCTTTTTGGCACTTCTGGACGTTTTTTACGCCGGTCTCAAACTGTTTGAGTGCCTCGTCAATGGGCAGATCGTCCTGCTCGAGATGTTCGACACAGGCTTCCAGAGTTTTAATGGCGTCTTCAAAAGAGGGGCCCTTAGCCATGATATCTTTTCTCCTGTGGATTTACCCTGAACGCAGTCCTGTGAGACGCTGTCAAACAGAGCAGGTTGAGGTTCAACCCAGGTTCCAGATTTACGTTTACGTTAAACACTTGATTATGGCCGTTTCGCTGCAGTGAGTCAAGATGGATCGACGGGAGAAACGGCGTCGATCGTTGCCTTGGCCGAACCCTGATGAAATTGTAATGAAACCCGTTGTCCAACGTGCAATTGATCGGCATGACGCACTAGGGCCGGTGGCGTGTCTTCGGTTGCTACAACGCTGAATCCCCGCTGCATGGTATTGAGTGGGCTGAGGGCGTGAAGACGGCCGGCAAGCTGCTGTAACTGGTGCTGGCACCGTTCCAGATCGTGAGCAATGGCCTGTTGCAGACGGCGGGCCAGATCATCGCAGCGTTGTTGTTGCTGTTGCAGGCGCGCCTGTGGACTGCGCAACCGCTTGCTTAATGCTTCGAGATGTTGTTGTTTGAGGGTTAACTGGCGGTTCATTGCCGTATTGAGTCGGATGGACAGTTGATCCAGGTGCTGTTCAAGTTCCTGGCGATTTTTTACGACCAGTTCTGCCGCCGCACTGGGGGTGGGCGCCCTTAGGTCGGCAACAAAATCGGCAATGGTGAAGTCGGTTTCATGGCCCACTGCTGAGATGATCGGGCATGCAGAAGCGAAAATCGCCTGCGCCACCTCTTCGCTGTTGAATGCTTGCAAATCTTCCAGAGAACCACCGCCTCGACCGACAATGATCGCTTCGCATTGGCCGTACTCGTTCAGTTCCTTCAGTGCCATCACAATCTGTTGTGGTGCCAAATCGCCCTGAACCAGAACGGGGCGCAATACGACCCGTAAACCGTGAGCGCGGCGTTGCAGGATGTTGAGAATGTCGTGAATCGCCGCTCCGGTGGCAGAGGTGATCACCCCAATGCATTGCGGGTGTGGCGGCAGAGTTCTTTTGTGCTCCAGAGCGAACAAACCCTCTGCGTCGAGTTTCTTTTTCAGTTGTTCAAAAGCCAACTGCAAACCGCCGTAACCTTCGGCCTCCATTGTATCGCAGATCAATTGGATATCGCCACGGGCTTCGTAGAGAGAAATACGGCCGTTGCAGATCACTTGCTGGCCATGCTCAGGTTGAAAGGGCACCTGGCGGTTAGCGCTGCGAAACATCACGCTGCGGATCTGCCCTTTTTCATCTTTGAGGGTAAAATACCAGTGCCCCGATCCTGGACGTGACAAGTTAGAGATCTCACCACGAACACGCACCTGAACAAAATTGTCTTCGAGTGTTTCGCGGATCAGTTCATTGAGCTGGCCAATGGTGAGGATCGGGGGGGCTTCAATAAGCATGGGCGACTCTTATCAACGTGTCAGAAAGAAAAACGATGAGGTTTTGTAAAACCGGCTATGTTGTTTGGTCATCACGAGTTAAAAAATAGGGTTAATGATGAACGGCCGGGGCGGCAGTGTGTTTGTCAGAGCTTGGCACAGGTGGATGGACAAGTTGGCTGATTGGAACGATTTCAACATCAAAACGTTGTGGGTCGGCAATAAACTGCTGCAACGCCTCAATTGTTTGCGGGTACGGGTGGCAGATGGCGATAGCACTGCCGTGACGGTGGGCCAAGGTGACCAAGCGGTCGAGTTGAAAAAGAATTGGTTCGACCTGGCGCACATTGTCGAGAAAAACATCGCGCAATGCACAGCTCAGACCCAGTTTTTGCGCCTGTTGGTAGGCGACGGAATCTTTGCTGGTGAGGCTGTCGACAAAGAACAGCCCTGATTGCTTCAGGGCCAGCAGCACCGGGCGCAACTTGTCAGCATGCTGGGTAAACTCAGAGCCCATATGGTTATTGCCGCCAATGGCATAGGGGAGGGCGGTAATAATATCGTCAATCCGCCGTTTGATCTGACTGTCAGATTGATGAACAAAGAGCCCCAAGGGGCCTGGATTGTTTTTGGGATAACTGACTGGTTCCATCGGGATATGGATCAAAATCTCGCTGTGCTGCTGATAAGCCAGATTCATAATCTCCGTCGAATGGGCTTCGCCAGGAATGATAGCCAGGGCCAGCGGCATCTGCAATTGCAGGGCGTCAAGCGCGGCTGCGCGATTGATGCCGATATCATCCATGATGATGGCTACCTTGGGGACATGATCCGGCGGAGTGATCTGGGGCGGTTGCGGCTTGTCTACTTCTGCAGGATACTCTTCCATTGGATAGGTGATGACCGGCTGTGGCTGCTGTTGTGGCACTGGCTCGGGGAGCGACCAGCGGGTAATAATATAGCCGCCGACAAGCAGCAATAGCAGCAGAAACGCCAGCGCGGTTAACGGGTGACTGAGCCAGGACAGGCGGTTGTTATGGTTTTTTTTTGCGGCTGTCTTCTTTTTTGTCGGCGCTTTTTTACGTTTTTTCTGAGTCATGATGCCGCTTGCTCCCCGTCAATCGGACAGGGTTGAAGGTGTTTCATTTGTTGCCAGCCTCGCAGCAGATCCAATGCTCTGAGCAGTTGAAAGTCCGATTCAATTTTATCCGGATCGGCCACGTCCTGTTTTTTAGGATCTAACGGGCTTGGTGGCTCCAGATGGTTGTTCAGATCTTTTTCCTTAGTGAGTTCATAGGTGGCTGTCTTTTTCCAGATCGCTTGTTCCACATTGACATCCGGAACAATTCCGCGTGCCTGGATCGAGGTGCCATTGGGCGTATAGTAATATGCTGTGGTCAGACGGAGTCCGGAGTGATCGGCGAGGGGGATGATGCTTTGTACGGAGCCCTTGCCGAAGCTGCCGGTGCCGAGGATAACGGCGCGTTTATGATTTTGCAGGGCGCCGGCAACAATTTCCGAAGCACTGGCGCTTCCTTCATTGATGAGCACAACAATCGGGTAGCCGGGCTGTGTGTCGGCTGCTGTGGCATTATAGGTGAAGTTATCCGTTTTACGTCGCCCTTCTGTTGAAACGATTTTTCCCGAGTTCAGAAAAAGATCACAGACCTGAATGGCCTGGTCAAGCAGACCGCCGGGATTGTTGCGCAGGTCGATCAGTAACCCTTGCAGTGGCGTCCCTGCTTTGTCGTGTAACGTTTTGAGTGCCGCTTTAAATTCTCGCGCTGTCCGTTGTTGAAACTGGCTGATGCGGACATAGCCGATGGCCGGCTCGAAAAGGCGCTCACGGATGCTGTCCACTCGGATGGTTTCACGCGTTAGGGTGAAGGAGAGGGGCGCTGTTTCGCCGTGACGCATAATCCCCAAAGTGATTTCACTGCCGCGTGGTCCGCGCATCTGGTTGATAGCGTCCATGATTGACATGTCTTTGGTCAAGGTGCCGTCGATTTCGACAATAATATCACCTGCACGGATCCCGGCTCGGTCGGCCGGGGTGTCGGCGATGGGGGCAATCACAGTGATGAGGTGGTCTTTGACGGTGATTTCGACGCCGAGGCCGTTGAATTCCCCCATAGTTTCAATTTGCATCTCCTCAAACATCTTTGGAGGCATATACGCGGAATGGGGATCCAGTTCGCTGAGCATCCCTTTGATCGCTCCTGACATAAGCTGATCCATGGGGGGCTGTTCGACATAATTCTTCTGAATCAGGGTCAGCACGTCAATGAACTGGTCGAGGTGTTCATAGGCACTGAGTTGCTCTGCCGGTTGATCTCCGGAATCTGATGTTTTCGCTTGGGCCAGCACGCGGGCCGGGTCCGAAAGCAAAAGGCACAGACCTAACACTATAACAAGGTGTAATCGCATCGATAAATTATCCATTGCGTGGCCTCAACCAGTCTTTTGGATCGACAGGCGTGCCGCGATGGCGGATTTCAAGATGAAAGCTGTCGCGTTGTTCGTATCCCGAGGTAGCAATGACATCGCCGGCATTGACGATGGTGCCCACGGAATGCTTCAGGTTGGTGACCTGAGCATACAAGCTGTAATACTGGCTGCCGTGATCAATGATGATCAGGTTACCGTACCCTTTAAATGGTGATGAGAAAACCACTTTTCCCGGCCAGATTGCTTTAATTGGTGTGCCGGGAACTGCGGCAATCTCCAGACCGTTACTTTTGTATTTGGTGCCGAAGGTGCGATCCTTGTGGGTGCCGAATCCCTCCCGGACGGCTCCGGACGATGGCCAGGGGATTTTGCCTTTTGCTGAGATGAACGGCTGATTCGTTGGAACATAGGCTGCATTTCGTTTGTCTTGTTTGAGCTTGCTGACCAGCGCCGACAGGTTTTTCGATCGTTCTTCCAGTTGTGTCAGTCGGTGTTTAAGTGCCTGTTGGTCACGTTTGATTTGTGTGACCAGTTGCGCTTTACGGGTTTTGTTCTTGGCCAGGGTTTGTTTGTGTTGTTTTTTTTCGGTCAAGGCCAGTTCCTGGCGGGACAATTCATTGTGCAGATCGAGACGTGCTCGTTGCAACTGGCGTGTTTGCTGACGATAACTGGACAAAAGATTTTTGTCGTGAGCAGCGATGCGGCTGAGAAAATCGAGGTTTTCCGCCAGTTGCAGCGGGGTTTCCGTGGAGAAAATCAATCGTAATGAAGTGATGTCGCCACTGGTGTACAGAGTGCGCAACCGTTGTTCAACATCCTTCTGGGATCGTTTGAGAATCGATTCGTAGCGGGTGATTTTTTCTTCAAGTCCGGCAATCTTCTCTTTGGCTTCCCCCAATGCTCGGCTGGCGTGTCTGACTGCTGCATCACTATTAGCCATCTGTTGTTCCAACTGGTCAAGCTGTTGCAGCAGGGTGCGTTCCTTGTGCTTTTTTTCTTTGATTTCACTGGCTGTTTCAGAGATCTGCTGTTTCACCTGTTGCAGGGTTTCTTTTTTTTTGGCAATTTCATCGCCATGGGCAGAAAAGCCCCCCAGCAGAATCACTCCGACTAAAGAGTGTAGGGCGAGGTGCTTTATCAAGGATTGCGCCGTGAACATTGCTCTAAAGGTCATATCGAGTCGCCGTTAAATCCGGACAAATTTGCGTAATGGCAGTAAGCTGCCGATAAAACCGAGAAGAAGCCCGATGACAATCACGCCAACCTGTACCGTGACTGGCAGAAAGTGGATGTTTTCTGCGGCCGCTGTGGTGAGCAGGGCTGCCAGCCCTTTTTTCAGGAAAAAGTAATACAGCATGTGGCAGCCGCCCAGAGCGAGAATGGCTCCAATGGTCCCTTGAAACGCGCCTTCAGCCATGAACGGCGCCTTGATGAAAAACGGTGTTGCTCCGATGAGCCCCATGATTTCCAATTCATCACGGCGGGCATAGATGGTCAGTTTTATAGTGTTGGAGATGATAAACAAGGTGGCGAAAATCAGGAACCCCCCGGCCATACTGCCGGTCAGTTGCAGCAGGAAAATAAAGGCATCGTAGCGATCCAACCATTCTTGGCCATAACGAAAATTGTGGAATTCCTTATTGCTTTTAAGCAGGGAGATCAGGCTTTCTGTTCCTTCACGCGAGCGGGCACTTTCTTTTAAGCTGACTTCCAATGCGGCCGGCAGAATCTCCGGCATCAGTCCTTCGAGCAGATCTTTATTTTGTCCCAAACGGACCCTGAACCGTTCGAATGCTTCGTGCTGGGAAACATAGGAGACGGATTCGACCTCCGGATAGGTTTGAATCTCTTCAAGCCACTGTTCCAGGGCGCTTTGGCTAGGTACCTGATCAAGATAAACCACCACTTGAATGTCGCGGCTCCACTGCTTGGTCAGGTTTTGCACATTAAGGACAATCAGCGTAAAAAACGACAGCAACATCAGTGCGATGGCGACTGTTCCGATGGTCGCGCTGCACAGCAAGGGACTTTGCTTCATGCTGAAGATGGTGCGCTGAATAAAATATCTTAGCCGTTCCATATCATTCTTCCTCCGGCGCTATCGCAGTTGCAACACCGTCCGGTGTGACATCGGAAACAACGTTGCCGGCATGGAGCACGACAGTGCGATGGGGAAACAGTTCCAACATCTCTTTGTCGTGGGTGGCGATCAGAACTGTTGTCCCGGTTTCGTTGATCCGGGTAAACATCTCCATGATCTCTACGGCGAGTTCATGATCCAGGTTGCCGGTTGGTTCATCGGCCAGCAGCAATCGGGGGTTGACAATCATGGCTCTGGCAATGGCAACACGCTGTTGCTCTCCGCCGGAGAGTTCCAAGGGTT
The DNA here is from genome assembly GCF_000167355.1 of Desulfuromonas acetoxidans DSM 684. Taxonomy (NCBI): domain Bacteria; kingdom Pseudomonadati; phylum Thermodesulfobacteriota; class Desulfuromonadia; order Desulfuromonadales; family Desulfuromonadaceae; genus Desulfuromonas; species Desulfuromonas acetoxidans. Next base: position 94,658 of record NZ_AAEW02000003.1, on the reverse strand, counting down.
TGCGCTGAAGTTTGTACTCCAGACCGACATATTGCAGCATCTGATACACCCGGGTGCTGATTTCATGACGAGACAATCCTTGCACCTGCAGGGGGAGAGCGACATTTTCTAAAACCGTTCGGCTGTTGAGCAGCTTAAAGTCCTGGAAGACGAAGCCGATATCGCGGCGTAAATACGAGACATTGCGTCCACGGAGTCGTGTGGTGTTACGCTCGCCCATGAGAATCTGACCGCGCGAGGGTTTTTCAGCGCAATACAAGAGTCTGAGCAGGGTTGATTTGCCGGCACCTGAGGAGCCGGTGACGTAGACAAAATCGCCATCCGGAATTTTCAGGCTGATATCGTGAAGCGCCGGTGCTCCGTTCTGGTAGATTTTGCCGATATTAAAAAGCTGGATCATGGTGAGCTTTCTCCACGCGAGTCAAAACTGAATGCGCTCAAATATTTATCACGTTTAACCTGAGAGGTGAAGTCTTGATCTCTCATGAGTGAAATCGTCGGTGCCAACGGTCAAAAATCTCACCTTTTTCCTCACCAAACGTGCATAACGACATACGCACCTTTTCTACAGGGCGTTGTCGGTCGAGGTGGTGAGGGTTTTTGGAAAAGAACAGGTCAGCGTAAGCGATGATCTGCTCTTCAACGGTGGTTGGAATCATATTGCGACGTGGCAGGCCCAATTTGTTTTGTGTAATTTCTTCGGCAGTCAGACCAACGCCGGTATGTCGCTCGCATACGTTGGCGTGGCGTGGAAGTCCTTCCGCCTGGAGGATTTTAGCCCCCTCGATACCATGGTGAAGATAAGGGAGCTGACCATAACAGCCCAGGGCGGGCGCATGCACGCGAAAAATTCCGATATCATGGAGCAGGGCCGCCTGTTGGATAAATTCCAGGTCGATGATCTCACCTTGGCGACACAGGTGTTCGGCGATCGAAATGGCTTTTTCGGCGACCTGTTGACTGTGACGCAATAAAATATGATGCGCTCTAGTGTGGGGCGGGTAGTAAGCTGTAATGATCTCGATGGGATCGGTCATGGATCGTTTGTTCTCCTGCTGGCCTTGCATGTGAAGACGGTGAGAGGCGGCTTTTTACTTGCAACCGGAGTCCAGCTCTGATTATATGTGGACAAAGCAAGAATGATTGATTTTACAGGAATTTTTGCTTTTTTGCGAGAGATATTGCAGTGGCGGAATCCTTTCTTTTGCTGCATATTTGCGAGGTTTTTTATGGCTCAAATTGCTCCGTTCCGGGGTATCTGCTTTAATCCCTCCAGGGGTGACGGCCTGGATCTGGTTGTCTCACCGCCCTACGACGTGATTGACTCCACGTTACAACAACGTCTGTTTGATCGCAGTTCTTATAATATTGTCCGCCTCATTCTGGGTACAACTCACGATGGCGATGATGCGGAGAATAACCGTTATACGCGCTCCGCCGTGTTGTTTCAGCAGTGGCGGGATGAACAGGTTCTGGTGCGTGATGAGGAGCCGGCGATCTATCTTTACGATCAGCACTACCAGATCGGTGAGCAAGCCATTGTTCGCAAGGGGTTTATTGCGTTGGCCCGTATTGAAGAATTTGCTTCGGGAATGGTCAAACCCCATGAACAGACTCGATTTGACTGGTGTCGGGACCGGTTGCAGTTACTGCGCCATTGCCGTGCCAATTTCAGTCCGGTCTTTTCTCTGTATTCCGATCCCTGTTGTGTGGTTGAGGCCATGACCAGTGGTGTTCGCAAGGAGGCTCCTGATTTGGAGGTGTCCGATGATCAGGGTGTTCGGCATAAACTCTGGAAGATCCATGATCGTCGTTTGATCATGACAATTAGTGAAGTGCTGGATGCCAAGCCCCTGTTGATTGCGGATGGGCATCACCGTTATGAAACCGCTTTAAATTATCGTGATGAACAGCGCGAAAAACAAGGGGAATTCAGTGGCAAAGAAACCTTCAATTATATCTCCATGTATTTTTCCAATATGGAAGATCCCAGTTGTCAGACCGTTGCTCAGCATCGTTTGATTTCTGCGCGGACCTATGATCCTTTCTGGGCGCAGGCGACAATAGTGTTTAATGTCGTTGCTTTGCAGGGAGACGCCTGGCAAGAGAGGGTGGATCAGGTGCCGACGCCGGGTGATGGTCATGACATGGAGATTCTTTTATATGTCGGCAACGGCAAAGGATATGTCCTGACGTTGAAAGACCTTGAGGAACAGTCCCAACGCTATCGTCATCTGCTGGTTCATGCTCCGTCAGCAACGCATCGTGCAATTTTGTATCGTGCTGTTTTGGAGCAATTGCTGTGTGACGTGGCCAACGAAGAAGACGGAGGGATTGTGCACCAGGTTGCTGACGCTTTGACGTGTGTGGATCAGGGCATGGCCCGCGGCGCTCTTTTGTTCCCAGCCCTGAGTGTGGCAACGGTTCGGGATATTGCCAATGCGGGGGGGAAGATTCCGGAATGTTCAACATGTTTTTTTCCCAGTGTCCTCAGTGGGCTGGTGATCAATCCCATCGTGTCAGGTGAGCAGATCGGCGATTTTCTCTAACAAGGGAGCCGGATAGCTGTCCGTCTTTTTTATGCCATTTTCAATTGCAGAAGTTATACGCCAGTTGCAGCGCTTTGAACGTCAACCGTTCAGTATTAACGAGTTGCTTGGTGAACTGAATTTGTCGCGGTCGCTGCGTCGTAAATTGGTGCAGTTTCTCGATTCGCTGGTTGTCGCTGGTCTGATTAAGCATATGCGGCGCGGTCGCTATCGGGTAAACAGGCCATTGAAGCTGGTTTGTGCCAGACTGAAACATCAATCTTCCGGCCATGGCGTGTTGACCGACTGCGATGATGGCCATGAGCTTTATGTCGCTACGTTTCGTCTTGGCGGTGCCATGGATGGTGATGAGGTGATGGCCTTGGAGCTGCCGGAGTCACGCGGTCGGCGACCTGAAGGGTGGATTGTCGAAGTTGTCAAACGCTCACGTGAGACACTCCTCGGAGTGTGCGAAAAAAATTCCCGCCAGGGAGGCGTGGTTTTTCGTAGCGAACAGGGTGGGTTGACCTTCGATGTTGATGATCGTAGTCGAGATGTCTCTTTGCTTGTGGGGCAGGTTGTTGTCTTGCGGATCGACCGTTATCCGGCCATGCATGAGAACGGACTTGGTCATATCGTCGATGTTCTCGGACATGCGGGGAGTCCGGAAGTTGATATTCTCAGCACGGTTCACCGGCTGGGGATTCCCAACCGGTTTTCAGCGGCAGTCGAGCAGGCTGCATCTGCGATCGCTGCGGAGGTGCCACCGGAGGTTGTTGCTGCTCGAGCGGATTTGTGTTCACTGCCGTTTGTGACAATTGATGGTGCCGATGCACGTGATTTTGATGATGCGGTGTGTCTGGCGCGCTCAGAAGACGGTCATTGGAGGCTTCATGTGGCCATTGCCGATGTGGGTTATTATGTCGAGGAAGGGTCTGCACTGGATCTCGAAGCACGAGAGCGGGGAACCAGCGTTTATTTCCCCAGTCGTTGCCTGCCTATGCTCCCCCAGGCGCTCAGCAACGGCATCTGTTCGTTGCAGCCTGAAAAAGAGCGGTTGGTCGTTGTTGCAGAAATAACCTTTGATGATCTCGGACGACGTCTGAATTTTGAGGCGTACCGGGCGACGATCCGTAGCCGGCAACGTCTTATTTATGAACAGGTACAGCAGGTGCTTGATGGCCAGGTTCCGGAAATACCGGTGAGTGAGCCTCTGACGGAAATGCTACACCAGATGCAGCATCTGGCGCAGTCGTTGCGGCATCGCCGTTTGCACCGTGGTGCCATCGATTTTGATCTGCCGGAAGCAAATGTTATTTTTGACGATGAAGGACGCATTGTACGTATTGGCCGGCGCAGTCGCTTGGATTCACATCGTTTGATTGAAGAGTTTATGCTGTGTGCCAACGAAGCTGTGGCGGAGTTTATCCTTTCGCGGCGCGAGACAGGGATGTTTCGAATTCATGAATCTCCCGACATCCGCTCCATGCAATCGTTTCAGCAGTTTCTGGCAACACTCAATCTGGGAATTACTTTGGATGAAGACGGCATTTCAGCGCGAGAATTGCGTCGCCTCCTTCATGAAGTGGAAGGTACCAGCCTGGAGTTCAGTGTAAATCGTATTCTGTTGCGCAGTATGAAGCAAGCACGTTATGATGCTGAAAATTCAGGTCATTTCGGTTTAGCCAGCGATGCCTATTGCCACTTTACGTCGCCGATTCGACGCTATCCCGATCTGCTGGTTCATCGGTTGTTGCTGCAGATACTCGATGGTCGTGCAGACTGGGAAGCGGATGAACCGTTGCCGCGACTGGCGGATGCGGCGACTGCAGCGGAACGGCGAGCCATGGAAGCTGAGCGTGATATTGTCGATTTGCGCAAGTGTCAGTTTATGGAAGACAAGATAGGTACCCGATACAGTGGCTACATTACTTCGGTGAATGCGTTTGGTTTTTTCGTTGAGCTGGATGAGTTTTTTGTCGAAGGGTTGGTTCATATCCGCACCTTGAGCGATGACTATTATGTTTTTGATGAAGAGAGACTGATTCTGGTCGGACAGGCCCGAAGAAAGACGTTTCAGGTTGGTGATACGGTTGAGGTTGAGGTGTGGCAGATTAAATCTGCAGCTCGTGAGATCGATTTTGTTTTGCCTGATCTGGAGGTGTCGCTGCATGTGTCGCGACGGCGTCGACTGGGGGAACGTCGCAAACGGCGACGGTAGATTTGAGTGATTGAATGGTATGAAAGTAATTCGCAATTTATCTGAAATAGACCATCCTTTTGACCATGCTGTGGTCACGCTGGGAAATTTTGATGGTGTCCATCTTGGTCATCGGGAAATTTTTCGGTCCGTGGTAGAGAGTGCTCGCAACGAAGGAGGGACTTCTATTGTTTGCACTTTTGAGCCCCATCCGCTGAAATTGTTGGCCGCTGACCGTGCGCCACGGTTGATCAATACGCCTCAGGAGCGTGAACGGCTGATAGGCGCATCCTGTGTCGATGTCTTGCTGGTTCTCCCTTTTACCCCTGAATTGGCGGCGTTGGATCCGGAACAGTTTGTCGATCAGATTCTTATCGAGCGCATTGGGCTAAAACATCTGGTTGTCGGTTATGATTATGCTTTCGGCAAGGGGCGCAGCGGTTCCATTGAGTTCTTGCGCGAACAGGGACAGCGTAAGGGCTTTATTGTCGATGTGTTTGGTCCTGTGCAGAAGCAAGGACAGGTGATCAGCTCGACGCGAGTGCGCCAGCATGTTCTTTCAGGGGATGTCGAGGGCGTGGTTGCGTTGTTGGGACGGCATTTTAACTTTGAAGGACAAGTGGTGCATGGCGATGGCCGTGGACATAATCTCGGTTTTGCCACAGCTAACCTTGCCACTGAAAAAGAACTCATTCCAGCCAGCGGTGTTTATGCTTGTATTGCCATGGTCCATGGCAAAGAGTACAAATCGGTGGTGAGTATCGGTTGCAAAACAACCTTTGGTGACCATCCGTTGACGATTGAAGCGCATCTGTTTGATTTTAAAGAGGATGTGTATGATCAGACCATGCGGTTGTATTTTGTTAAAAAACTGCGGAATCAAAAAACTTTTTCCGATAAAGATGCATTGATTGGTGCCATTGAGCAGGATGTCACCGAGGCGCATCATTGCTTGGAGCGGACCCGGATTATTGAATATCGTGAGTACCTCACGTTTAAACAGGACGAGGCATGACCGTTTCAGGGGAAACAAAGATTTACGGCATTTTGGGTGATCCAGTACAACATTCTCTGTCACCGGTGATGCAAAATGCTGCTTTTACCGCTTTGGGTCTTGACGCGGTGTATGTGCCTTTTCATGTTGTGCCAAACGATTTGGAAGACGCTGTTGCCGGTTTGAAAGCGTTGCAGGTCCAGGGTGTTAATGTCACTGTGCCTCACAAGGAGATGGTTTGCGCTTTTATGGATCGTCTGGATGATGAGGCTGCTTTGATCGGTGCGGTGAACACGGTTGTCCGCGAAGGGAGTGAGTTTGTTGGATACAATACCGACGGATTGGGGCTGGTAGATTCGCTTAAAGCGGATCTTAATATTGATGTCTGTCAGAAAAATGTCATGGTGCTCGGCGCTGGTGGTGCAGCCCGGTCAGCCATTGTCGCCCTGGCTCGACAGGGCGTAAGAAAGTTGACGATTGCTAATCGTACTGTCGACCGGGCGCAGCAACTGGTGGAGCGTTATCAACCTTCTTTTCCAGATGTCGATTTCCTTGTCAGTTCACTGACATGCGAAGCATTGACCTCGGTTGTCTCTGAAACCGATTTAATTGTCAATTCAACATCATTAGGTCTTTCCGGTGAATCCTTTAATGTGCTACCATGGCACGTTGTAGGGAGGCCGTGTTATATCTACGACATGATTTATTCAGCTCAGGGAACACCTCTTGTCCTGGCGGCCCGCGAACGGGGATATCGCTGCTGTGATGGACTGGGGATGTTGATCGCCCAAGGCGAGGCGGCGTTTCGCTTGTGGACTGGAAAAGATCCCGGGCGGGCTATGGCGCAGGCTCTGCGTTGATCGGCAGATTCGTTTGAGTTATCAATTAAACAGCTAGGCGGAAGAACTTTATGGCAACTAATCGGTTAGGGGAACTGCTGGTTCGCAGTAACCTGTTGACGGAAGATCAGGTCAGCAAGGCGATCGGTGAACAAAAAATGAATAAGGAACGGTTCGTTGCAACATTGATCCGTTTGAAATATATCAGTGAAGATGACCTTGCTGCATTTTTGTCACGTCAGTATGGCGCACCGGCGATCAACCTTGCTGAATTTGAAGTCGATACCGATGTCGTCAAGCTGATCTCTGCTGATGTCGTCCAAAAATATCATCTGGTTCCCATCAATCGAGCCGGTTCCACTCTGATTGTCGCCATGAGCGACCCCTCCAATATTTTCGCCATTGATGATATCAAGTTCATGACCGGTCACAATGTCGAGGTTGTGGTAGCAACGGAAAGTGCTATCAAAGACGCCATTGATCGTTATTACGACCAGTCGGCCTCCTTAGCCGATGTCATGGGTGATCTGGACGACATTGACCTTGAAGTTATTGATGATGATGATCAGGTTGACCTTAATGAACTGCAGATGGCCACGGAAGAGGCCCCGGTCGTTAAGCTGGTTAATCTGATTCTTACTGATGCCATCAAAAAAGGGGCATCCGATATTCATATTGAGCCCTATGAAAAATCCTTCCGTGTCCGTTATCGGATTGACGGTGTGCTTTATGAGGTGATGAAGCCGCCGATCAAACTGAAGAACGCCATCACCTCTCGGATCAAAATTCTGTCTGAGATGGATATTGCCGAGCGGCGTCTTCCGCAAGACGGCCGAATTAAGATCAAACTGCCTGGTGGTAAAGACATGGACTACCGGGTTAATTGTCTGCCGACATTGTTTGGCGAAAAAATCTGTCTGCGACTTCTTGATAAGTCCAATCTGCAATTGGATATGACCAAGCTGGGTTATGAAGAGGAATCTCTTAAATGGTTCAAGCAGGAGATTAGCAAGCCGTTCGGCATGGTTCTGGTTACTGGTCCGACGGGGAGTGGTAAAACTGTTTCGCTGTACTCAGCGCTTGGCGAACTGAACAAAACCACGGAGAATATTTCAACGGCGGAAGACCCGGTCGAGTTTAACTTTGCCGGCATCAACCAAGTGCAGATGCACGAAGAGATCGGCCTCAACTTTGCCAGCGCGTTGCGCGCTTTTCTGCGTCAGGATCCTGATATCATCATGATTGGTGAGATCCGTGACTTTGAAACAGCGGAAATCGGTGTCAAGGCGGCCCTGACCGGTCACTTGGTACTTTCGACCCTGCATACGAACGATGCGCCCAGTACCATCAACCGCTTGTTGAATATGGGCATTGAACCTTTCCTGGTCGCTTCTGCCGTCAACCTGATTACCGCACAGCGCCTCGGCCGTCGACTGTGTTCAGAATGTAAAGAAGTTGAGGAGGTGTCCAAGCAGGCTCTTCTCGATGCCGGTGTTGCCCCTGACGAGGTGGATGATTTTGTCTGCTACAAAGGCAAAGGGTGCAGTAACTGCAACGATAGTGGTTACAAAGGGCGTGTTGGTATTTACCAAGTCATGCCGATGTTTGACGAAATCCGTGAAATGGTTTTAGCCGGAGCAAATACGGCTGAAATTAAGCGCGAATCCATGCGACTCGGCGTGCGAACCATGCGTCAGGCCGCCTTGAAGACGCTTAAGGAAGGCGTTACGTCTTTTGAAGAGGTGATCCGTTGTACCGTGGCCGATGATTGATCGGAAAATCTTTGAAATAATTTGAGAAATTAAAAAAATTTGTCATAATCAGCACAATAGATGTTTATCTAATTAATCCTTAGCACCGTCCAGCACCTTGCTGGAGTACAATGGGAGATTGCATGGCAACGATACATGATTTTCTCAAGGTGATGGTCGACTCCGGAGCGTCGGATCTTCATGTGACCACCGGAGCTCCGCCGCAGATACGTATCGACGGCGGGATCAAACCGCTCAATCATCCGGTATTGATGCCGGCCGATACAAAAAAATTGTGCTACAGCATTCTCACCGATGCGCAAAAACGCAAACTCGAAGAAGAAAATGAACTGGACCTTTCCTTTGGCGTTAAAGGGCTAGCGCGTTTTCGTGGCAACGTTTATATCCAACGTGGTGCCGTTGCCGGGGCCTTTCGCCGTATCCCATATATTTGTCTATTTGTGCAGAAAAGTCTCTATTTCTTGGGTTTAGGCACCTAGATGATGTGAATATTGTTCGTGATGCTCTTCCTGGTTCATTGAAAGATAAAGTTGTTTATCAACCTTGTCCAACGACATTAATAAATTCGATTTATTCTGACTTGCCACCAATTGATAAAAAACCTATCGTTTCATTGAATTTTGCTTTTGACCGTTTTGAGGAAAGATATTCAGGTCGTTTTGATATGGTTTTACAAGAAATAGCCAATGTAATAAGCACAATTGGAAAAGATTTTGAAATTGTTTATTACGCCCATAGCCCAGGGGATAAAAGATTTTTGAATGCTTTGAGGGGTGCCTACGACATACTATTAAGGTGTGAAGATTTATACCGTATGAAACCAGATGAGATCATAAAGTCCTATAGAACTCCTTATCTGTCTGTTGGAGTGCGAGGACATGCCGGTTTGATCCCTTTTGGGGTAGGAACTGTGCCGATTGGGCTTGTGACTCATCGGAAAGTTAAAGCTTTTTTTGAAGATATCAATCGTCCTGATTTGGCAATAAATATACATGATAAAGATTTAGGGGCCAGGCTTGAAGATAAAATTCGTTATTGCCTAGATAATCGTAGAAATTTAGAAGTAGACATTGCTAGATGTCAGACAGATATTTATAAAATCACAAAGAATAATGTTAACTCTATTTTAGATGCGTTGTAGAATTATTTTTTGAATTGAGGATTAGAGGTATTTTGAAAATAAATAAACTTTTAATATGTTGTCGGTCTGATAGTTTTATTAAAGCAAGTATTCCAGTCTGCAATATTTTCGAACATAATTCATACCGCGTTGAGTATTTAATACTTACGGATAACGGTGTTGTAGATAAAGAGCACCTTAATGATATTGGGTTCAGTCACCACTATATATCCAGTGATGTAAAAAAAATTTACGATATGAATTTTATAAGTCAATTTGACGCTGTCATGTTGAGTCTAAAAGGCAATGAAATAAACCGAATTCTTTCTCGGTTGTCGGATGTCTATCCTGCTGATGTTCAGAGACCTGTTTTTTTTGGAGGGTATTGTGGCATTGTATATGAAAAGTTCTCAATGGGATTACTTTTTCGGCAACCGCTAGATATTTTCTTTGTTAACTCAAAGTATGATTATGAGTTGTTTTGTAAGTTGTTATCGGATTACAAAGTGTCTGATAGTAGCAATATAACCCTTACAGGGTTGCCGTTGTTGGATTTAAGCTTTAAACAAAATAACCCTAGTCCTCATGATAATAAAAAAAATGTTTTATTTGCGGGACAACCAACAGTTCCTGAAACTTTGTCTGAGAGAGCTAGTTTGGTTTACTCATTGTTTAAATACTGTGAAAAATATCCTGAAAGAACAGTATACTTTAAGCCACGTCATCGTCTTAATCAAGATTCCGTCCATAAGACGGTTTTTCATTATCAGAAGATAGTTGAATGTCTTTCAAGAAAACACGAGATCCCTCAGAATTTTATGCTCACTTATGATCCAATTGTCGATCTATTAGATATGGTTGATCTTTGTTTGACTGTGAGTTCTACTGCAGCATTTGAGGCAGTAAATAAGGGCGTCCATGTCGGGTTTCTAATGGATTTCGGTATCCGTGAAGATTATGGAACCAATTATTTCGCAGCTAGTGGTTGTGCTATGACATTCACAGATTTGTTAGATGATCGTATGGTCGAACCAGATCGTTCATGGTGGGACAACCACTTTTTGTCTGATGGAAAGAATTCTTTTCGAGTTTTTCAAGAGGTAGATTCTTTGGTTAATGATGTTTCAGGAGAGGCTAGGACTTTTCCGTTTCGCTATAATCATCTAAAGGCAATTACTAAATCATACTGTGATTTCATTGAGCAGGATTTATCTTTAGGATATAAATCTATTGTTAAAAACTTTCTTCTTAAAGTTTATTATTTTCTAAAAATTAAGGGTTTTATTGAATAGGAGAAACCATGGATAAAATTACTGTTGTCGCTGAGGTCGGGTGTAATCATAAAGGTGATATGACTATTGCTAAGGAGCTGATAGCCACTGCAGCGATTTTTTGTAAAGTCGATGCAGTAAAATTCCAAAAAAGGAGCAATCGTGAATTGCTCACACCCGAACAGTATAATACACCACATCCTAACCCTATGAATTCTTATGGGGCAACTTATGGTGAACATAGAGAGTTTCTAGAGTTTGACCAAGACCAGCACCGGCAGTTGAAACAATGGTGCGATGAGCTTGGTGTTGTTTATTCGTGTTCTGTTTGGGATTTGACTTCAGCAAAAGAGATTGCCGAGTTAGAACCTAAGTTTATTAAAATTCCATCGGCTTCCAACCAGCATTATGAAATGTTGGAATACCTTTGCAAGCACTATGATGGAGAGATTCATGCTTCAGTTGGGATGACCACTCATCAGGAGGAACAGGCCTTGGTGCGATTTTTTGAAAAACATGGCCGTGCCAAGGATCTTGTCATTTATTCATGTACTTCTGGTTACCCTGTATCATTCGAAGATATTTGTTTGCTGGAGGTAACTCGTCTGAAAGAACAGTTTGAACAGCGAGTGAAGGCTATTGGCTTTTCCGGGCATCATCTTGGTATCGCAGCAGATATCGGGGCATTAACTTTAGGTGCAACCTATTTTGAGCGACATTTTACTTTGGATAGAACTTGGAAAGGAACGGATCACGCAGCATCTTTGGAGCCTGATGGTATGCGTCGGCTGACTCGTGATTTGCGCAATGTTTCAAAGTCTTTGAGATATAAATCTGCTGAGCTTCTCAATGTTGAATTGCCACAAAGAAAAAAGCTCAAGTGGGGAGAGTATAATAAAAATGACTGATAGAGGAAAAGTGGTTGCTTTTATCCCTGTTCGCGGAGGAAGCAAATCGATTCCCCTGAAAAATGTCAAATCGATTGCTGGAAAACCATTAGTTCAATGGGTTGTCGAGGCTGCTTGTGCGGCGGAGTGTATTGATGCAGTTTATGTGTCGACAGACTCTCCTGTTATTTCTGAGATTGTTGAGATATTGCAGTTTCCAAAACTAAAGGTCATTGGACGATCAGTCGAAACTGCCACAGATGTTGCTAGTACGGAATCTGCTCTTTTGGAGTTTTGTAATAATTATTCGTTTGACAAGGTTTTTTTAGTTCAAGCGACATCTCCTTTGGTGTCAAGTGAAGATTTTGACAATGCTTGGAAACTTTTCGAAGATACTTGCTGTGATTCACTCATCTCTGTTGTGCGGCAAAAGCGTTTTATCTGGAGAGAATCTTCTCCTGGAAATGCAGAATCTGTAAATTATGATCCGTTTAATCGCCCAAGGCGTCAGCAGTTTGATGGATATCTTGTAGAAAATGGAGCTTTTTATCTATCTTCAAGGGAGGGAATATTAAAGTCTCAATGTCGTATTTCTGGTGAGATTACCTGTTATGAAATGGATGATGAAACATATTATGAGATAGATGAAGTAAGTGATTGGAAAATTGTGGAAGCCCTTTTGTTAAATAGGGAAGGCAGAAAACATGACTTTTCGAATATCAAGATGCTTGTCATGGACTGCGATGGTGTCATGACTGATGCAGGGATGTACTACAATGAAGATGGTGAGGCATTTAAAAAATTCAACACCAAAGATGGGAAAGCTGTAGAGCTCCTTCGTGGGAAGGGTATCCAGTCTGCTATTGTTACAGGTGAAGAAACACTATTTGTTAAACGTAGGGCGGAAAAAGTGGGTATTGATTTTGTCTTTATGGGAATAAAACAAAAAGATAAAACCCTAATGAATTTTGCCCGCAATATCGGTATTTCATTGAATCAAATTGCTTATATTGGTGATGATGTGAATGATTTGCCTGCCATAAAGCTATGTGGTGTTACAGCATGTCCAATGGACGCCTCAAAAGAGGTGAGGGATTGTGTTGATATCGTTCTAGATGTAAAGGGAGGCCAGGGGGCCGTACGTGCATTTGCTGACATGATTTTGGCAGATGGCTAAATTAGTTTTTTTAATTTCAGGTGGACCTCAGCAGTTGTTGTCTTCAATTGCTTTGTTGCAACAATTGGATAGAGGGGACGATGTTGCTGGTGTTTTAAGCTATGTAGGAGGAGATCGGCGAATTGTTGATTTTGAAAAATATGTTTGTCGATGTTTTGGCTACAAGTATTTAGGATCAATAGAAAATCTCAAAGATGAAATTTCAGAGGTTTGCATTGGTAGCTTAGGGCAGTTGATAAAGTCATTTTTCCGGAAAGACCTTGTCGGGGAAATTCGCTTGTGGCTTCACGGTAAAGGCTTCGCATCCCTGCTTCACTGTTCAACTCTTGTTATGCCATACCGGAAAAATTTGGTTTCCGATAATATCTTATTGAATTCTGTTGCACCGCAGGAAGTTCTTTTTGTCCCTGATGGAGCATATCTTTCTTTAAATAAAAATATTGCCAAACGTATTTTTTTTAAGATGTTTGGAGTCGAAAACTTCCTGAAAAAAGGACTTTGTAAATTTTATTTACCACCGTATCTTGCTTCGCAAGAAATGATTCCTTTCGATGTAAATTCTCTTCATGTCGAATCACTTCAAAATGTTTATGACGTGTTGAGGTCGAATGTTTTAGAGGTGATCGAAGAAAATTGCATTGACCTCCTCCATAAACCTGTCTCTGTTCTTGTTTGGCAAAACTTATTTCCTAAGTTTTTTTCTGATAAAGATTATTATCTTAGCTTTTTTTCAAAGGTTATTGATAGTGAACTTGAGATTAGCCCATATCTTTTGATAGTAAAGCCCCATCCGCGGTCTACACCATTAGAAATTGAGGAATTGAAGAAAAGTTTACCTTCGAATGCTCTAGCGAGGGTTCACTTTGTTGAGGACGATGTGTTGATTGCATGTCCAGTAGAGGTGTTTTATGGTTGCTTAGATATTAAAAGAATGGTTGGTGTAGCGTCTACTGCACTAATTTCTTTTAAAGGTTATGATGGGGTTGACATCGGTTTTTACACGTCGTCTAGATTTTCAAATAAGCTTCAGTCGGAAATAAAGCGTGTAGCATCTGTTGTTCAATCAGATTTGATTACACTATAAGTACACCATCGTATCCGGTAGGTTTTCTATGGAAAATAAACAACTAAAGATTGTAATTACTTACGGTACTTTTGATTTGTTGCATGTCGGACATGTTAGACTTTTAAAGCGAGCTAAGTCTTTAGGCGATGTGCTGATTGTTGGCCTCTCTACAGATGAGTTCAATGCTGTGAAGCATAAAAGTTCCTTTTTGCCCTATGAACAGCGTAAAGAAATTCTCGAATCGATCCGATATGTCGATAAAGTAATTCCAGAAAACAATTGGGACCAGAAAAGATCAGATGTGAGAAAATATAAGGTTGATATTTTTACGATAGGTGATGATTGGCTTGGAGAGTTTGATTTTTTAAAAGAGTATTGCGAGGTTATTTATTTGTCACGTACTGAAGATATTTCGACATCTCTACTTAAGGGGATGATGAAAGGATAATTGTCTTGTCAATTGCTGGCACCGTAACATCCAGAGAAGCTGATCGTGCTATGTCGTTAAAGACATGGTGGGCATTACCGTTAATACAACCTATGGCACGACAATTGGTTGTTCTTGTGGTCAACCGTACCTCGTTGACAGCAAATCATGTCACCATGATGGCAATTGCCTTTCGTTTGGTGACTTTTTTTTGTTTTCTCTTCGCAAGCCGGTCTTTACTAGTTGTTGGAGCAATTAGCTATTTTTTTGCATATGTATGTGATTGTGCTGACGGTACAATTGCTAGGATAAAAAATGAGTCTTCTGAGCTGGGGCGTTATTTAGATCATGTCTCAGATCTTGTTGGCGATGTATTGATTCTTGGTGCTTTATCTTGGTCGCAAAATCTTTTGATGGAGCCTTGGGTTTGGGCGATGGCTTTTATGCATATAGCTGAATGCTACATGAGCTACCTTGCTGGTTTTGCTATAAGTAGTCATGAGGGGACTTTAGGGGGCTTTTCCCTTTTTCGTCGCTTTAATCACTATCGACAGTGGTTTTTTGCTAAGAACGTGAAGTCGTTTTTTTCTTTCCCAGATTATACCGCTCTTGTTTTTGTTTTATGTCCTTTATTGGGAATACCATCGGTAGGGCTTTCTGTTGGGTTTTATTTTTTGCTGATTATCATTTTATATACAGTCCTGGCATCGTTTGTGACGATTCATACCGCAGAAACTTTTTTCCCTTAATGTGTTGAGTTGTTTTTGAATCAGATCTCTTTTTTGAAAAAGCTTGATGGGCTTGTTGGGCCTTTGTTGGTGTGGTTGTTGGGACTGCTGCCAGTGAGGTCGACTTCCTGGTCAGCGATCCATTGCCGGAGCATTTTAATTGTGCGTCCTGGTGGGATAGGTGATGCGGTTTTGCTGTTACCCACTTTGCAAGCATGTAGAGACTTTTTTGAAGGTGCCTCAATTTATATATTGGCTGAAAAAAGAAATGCTCAAGTGTTTGATCTTTGTGAAGGAGTTGCCGAGGTTTGGTGTTATGACAAGCTGGGGGATTGGAAAGATTTCTTTTTTAAAGATTACGATCTGATTATTGATACGGAGCAGTCACATTACCTTTCTGCTGTAATTTCAAAGCTTTTGCGGGCTGGTCGACGTTGTGGTTTTGCTTCTAACAAAAGACGTCTATTATTTGATTGTGTCTCTGCCTACGATCAGAAATCTTATGAAGTTGAATCGTTCTTGAGTCTGTTAGACTCTCTGGAAGTTCCTCGCCCGACATCTGTTCAGGCGCCTTTTATCTCCGCACAAAATTTATGTGGATCCTCGCTGGGATGTCTGACTTCAGTGATACCGCAAACTCCTTATGTTGTTCTTTTTCCTGGGGCGAGTGTTGCAGATAAGCGCTGGCCGGTTGAGAGATGGGCGCAACTTGCTGTTGCTTTAAGGGGGATGGATTGTCAGGTCGTTGTGGTTGGTGGCCATCAAGATTTAGAGTCGGCATCGCTTGTAGCTAAGCGTTGTGGTGGAATTAGTATTGCTGGGAAAACTTCCTTGCCTCAGGTCGCACGAGTTATCTCTGAAGGTAAATTGTTTGTTGGTGCTGATTCGGGTTTGTTGCATTTGGCGGTTGCTGTCGGTAGTAGAACTGTTGCTTTGTTTGGTCCCAGCAGTATTGATAAATGGGCACCACGAGGAAGCGGACATCGTGTCGTGAGCTTGGGTTTGCCTTGTTCTCCATGTAGTCGTTTTGGAACGATTCCTCCATGTTTAATTGAATATCGTTGTGTTCAGGATATTTCGGTAAGTCGAGTTTTTGAAGCGTGTAAAGAGGGTTTGTTGAGGGGAGAGCATGGGACTGTTTGCGGATGAGACGTTGATGATGATTTGGCTATTTGTGTTTGTCTTGGGCGCTGTTATTGGCTCTTTTTTGAATGTGTGCATTTATCGGATTCCCCTTGGGAAGTCCGTTGTGTTTCCGCCCTCACATTGTTTTAGCTGTGATAGTCGACTTCGCTGGTATCATAATATTCCGATTTTGAGCTTTCTTTTTTTGCGTGGACGTTGTGCTTTCTGTGGTGCTTCGTTTAGTTGGCGCTACCCTGGTATCGAAGCTCTTAATGGGGCACTTTATTGTCTGGTTTTTTACTACGCGCGCTTTTCCATGGTGACTTTGGTTCTTTTTCTGTTTGTTTCGGCACTTGTTGTTGTCACGTTTATTGATTATGACCATCAGATTATTCCTGATGTAATTACTTTGCCTGGTATCCCGATCGGCTTTATCTGCTCTTTTGCCATTCCCTGGGTCAGTTGGAAGGATTCGTTGATCGGGGTTCTTGTTGGCGGGGGGAGTCTTTTTGCAGTTGCCTTTCTGTATGAATTTTTTACTAAAAAAGAGGGGATGGGCGGAGGTGACATTAAGCTATTGGCAATGATTGGCGCTTTTTGTGGTTGGCGTGTCATTCTTCCGGTGGTTTTCTTAAGTTCACTGCTGGGCTCACTGGTGGGTATTCCAGTGATGTTGTTACAAAAAGGAGATTCAAAAATGGCACTACCTTTTGGGCCTTTCCTTGTTGCAGGAACGTTGATTTATTTATTTTGGGGGGAAGTTCTTGTGCGGTGGTATTTTAATTTATTTGTCATTTAAAAAACTCTGATATCCCGCCAGTAGAATATGGTTTCGCTATAGCTTGTTTTTTTTTAATTATACTTGACGATGTTATGATTTTGCTTATAATCGACAGAGTATAACTGCATGGAACATTTGATTTTTATGTTCCCTAATGGCGAGTACGTCTTTTAGCATCTTTCACAATGGGATCTTGTCTTATGTTTGGATCAAAGAAAGATATTGTCGGTATTGATATCGGGGCCAGTGCAGTCAAGCTGGTGCAGCTTCATGAAGGTAAGTCCGGATTCCATCTGTTGCGATTGGATCGTGAGCCTTTGCCACCCGAGGCGGTTGTTGACAGTTCAATTATGGACTCAAGTGCTGTTGTTATGGCAATTCGCGATTTGATGACACGCAATCATATTAAGGCTGCAGATGTGGCGACATCTGTGTCAGGGCATTCAGTCATTATTCGCAAAATTTCACTGGCTTTGATGACTGAAGACGAACTGGAAAACTCGATTCAGTGGGAAGCGGAACAGTATATCCCATTTGAAATGTCAGAGGTTTTTCTTGATTATCATATTTTAGGACCCGATCCAAATGATCAAGGGCAGATGGAAGTTATACTGATCGCTGCCAAAAAAGACTTTGTTGATGAATATGTAGCAGTTTTTAAGGAAAGCGGTCTTAATCCGGTCATTGTTGATGTGGATTGTTTCTCAATTGAAAATATCTATTGCTCTGTTTATGACGATGAGTCTGCGAATGTTGTTGCACTGATTGACATGGGTGCTAGTGGGATTCAGGTTAATGTTTTGAAAAACAGTGTTTCTGTTTTTACCCGCGAAATTCAGCTGGGAGGGAATAGCTATAACGAGGAGTTGCAAAAACGTTTTGGTATCAACAGTGAAGATGCCGAATCCCTTAAGTTGGGTGCAGATTCATTGAGTATGGATGATGAGGCGGTTCAGGATGCGCTCCAGAATGTTACGAACAACCTGGTTCAAGAAATTCGTCGATCTTTGGATTTCTTTTCCGCGACCTTTGCAGATGAACGTGTTGAAAAGGTGTATATAACAGGCGGTGTTTCCTTAATTACGAATATCGTCCCTTCGTTGTCTGAGGGGTTGGATGTTGCGGTAGAAATTTTGGATCCTTTCAGCCGCATGACGGTCAATGAAAAAGATTTTGATCTTGATTATGTGAAATCAGTTGCCCCATTCTTTTCTGTCGCTGCCGGATTGGCAACGCGTAAGTTGGGAGATAAATTATGATCCGTATAAATCTGCTTCCGGTAAAAGCAGCCCAAAAAAAAGAGCAGTTACGTAATCAGTTTGTTGTTGCGGGCGTTGCACTTGCTATCATCATTGTCGGATGCGTGGTTATGCAAATGTCGATTCAATCTGATATCGACACGGTTAAGTCTCAGATAAGAAAAAATAAGGCTGAGATAAAAAGCCTGCAAAAAAAGATTGGTGAAGTAAATAAATTCAAAGCACTTCAGGAAGAATTGAAAAATAAACTTGATGTTCTTGAAACTTTGAAAAAGGCGAAGTCTGGGCCTGTTCATATTATGGATGATTTGATCACGGCTTTGCCGGACAATTTATGGGTTACTGATTTTAAAGAGAAGGGTGGCAATATAACTTTAAAGGGGGTTGGCTTAAGTGAAGATGATGTTGCCGATTTCATGACAAATCTTGACGCTTCTGCATATTATAAAAATGTTCGTTTAAAGGTGACGAAACAAAAAACATCTGGCGGATTAAGACTCCAAAATTTTGAATTGTCATGCAAGGTTGAGCAGCCTTCTTCAGGGGTGAAAAAATAGGGAGGATCAATAAGATGGATCCACGAGTTGAAAAAGTTCTTAAAATGCCTCTCTATCAGCGTGTATTACTGTTGTTGCTGATCTTGGGTGTAATTGCTGGCGGATATGCGTATTTTCTTTATGTGCCTGCTCAGAAAGAACTTGCTAAACAGCAGAAAAATAATAAAAAAGTTCTCGTTGAGCTGCAGGAGAAACGTCGTATCGCCAATAACCTCCCAAGGTTTAAGGCTGAATATGAAAAGATGAAAAAACAGCTTGATTTGGCCCTGAATGAATTGCCGAATGAAAGTGAAATACCCAACTTATTGACTAGTGTTGCGGGGTTGGCTCGAGATAATGGCCTTGAAGTTGTGGAATTTAAGCCAGGCAAAGAACGAACAAAGGGATTTTATGCGGAGGTGCCTGTCTCGCTGAAGCTTAAAGGGAATTATCATGAGATGGCCCTTTTTTGTGAGGCAGTATCGAATCTAGCTCGTATTGTTAATGTCACTAACTTGGATTTAGGTAAACCGAAGATGAGTGACGGGGTCGCCCAGTTGTCAATTTCCAATACTGTGGTGACTTATCGTTTTGTTGAGAATCCACCGGCTCCCAAGAAGAAAGGGAGAAGAAAATGATGAGGATTATTGCTCTTGTTTTATTTCTCGCCCTTGTTTTGAGTCTTGCTGCTTGCGGAGATGAAAAAGCACCCAAAAAAGTTAAGAAAATAACGCCCAAGGCTGTGTCTAAAAAAATTAAGGCGAAAGTAGTTGAGGCACCTCAAGGGAAAAAAAATGAAATAAAATATAAATATATAGCAGAGGGCCGTCGTGACCCTTTTGCCTCTCTTTTGAAGATACGTGAACCCCTGAATGATGAGACTGAGCCGGAAACACCATTGCAGCGTTTTGGCTTGAAAGAACTACAATTGATTGCCGTTGTTCTGGGACAAAATGAACCTAGGGCGATGGTGGTTGCACCTGATAAAAAAGCCTACACGTTGGTTGCCGGGGTTAAGGTCGGCCGTAACCGTGGCCATGTTGTTGAAATTACAGAAAGTAAAGTTGTTGTCGAGGAACGTTATCGTGATTTTTCGGGGGCTCTGCGCACCGAATTGAAAGAAATTGCACTTCCTCAACGAGAAGGGGAATAGAAAATGACTGTGTTGAAACCTGTTCGTAAAACGCTGGGCTATGCTGCTGTAGTTCTGTCACTGTTCTTCTCTCTTGTCGGAATCGACAACAGTGCTGCCCATGCAGCGATGGCAACGGTTGAAAGCGTTACTATTTCTGAGACTTCAGCTGTATTGGCAATTGATAGTCCAGATGTTGCTTTTGATTTTTATACACTAGGGGCTCCTCCCCGCTTAGTCGTTGACGTCAGTGGCGTATTGCCTTTGTTCGAGGAACGAGCTTTTGATGTTGCCTCCGGCTTTTCAGCCATTCGTGTTGGGATTTATGCCGACAAAACACGCTTTGTTTTTGATGCTAATTCTGGTCAGCTACCTGAAGCAACAGTCGAGCGTTATGGAAACGATATTGTTATCGACTGGTCTGGGAAAACTGCCGTTGCGGTAAAACCTCGAGTTGAGAAACCGGTTTCTGTAAAATCGATTAATTTTGATGCACAAGACGGAGCATCAACGTTTACGGTAGACTTTGATGGTCGTTTTGATTTGATTGAGGCTGAAACTGTAGATGGTACAATCAGGTTTGGTGCCAGTGATACTGTTATTCCGCGTTCTTTGAGGCGTGTTGTTGACGCATCTGTTTTTCCCAGCTCAGTTCTGCAAATCACTCCTTATTCAACGATTATAGACGGAACGCGTAATGTCATGTTCTCGGCTAAAATGAAGGGACTAGTTCAGTACAGTGTGAGCAGAAACGGTAGTCAGTTGGTTTTCAGCACAGTTGATGGCGTTTTTGCTGAAACTGCTCCAAGTGCCTTGGACTCAGTTTATGTTCCTGTGCAACCCACGAAAGCTGCTCAATCGAATGGGATTGTTGAAACTATCTCTGACCCCGCCTATGCCTACGATGAAAATATGGATGATGTATCACAGGTTCTGAACCGTATTGAAGGTGAATCTGCTGCTGGTTTGCTTTCTGCAACAGCGGACAAGGATGCTCCGAAGGTTTATACTGGTGAGCCTGTAACGCTCGTATTGGATGATGCAGATATTCGTAAAGTGATGCAACTTATCGCTGAAATCAGTAATCTGAATATTATCCTATCCGATGATGTTAAAGGTAAGGTTTCTCTGCGGCTTCATGATGTTCCTTGGGACCAAGCTTTGGATTTGATTCTTGATGTCAAGCAATTAGGAACAATTACTCAGGGAAATGTTGTGCGTATTTTGCCATTGGGCACAATTAAAAAAATGGAAGCTGAACGTCTTAAAGCTACAAAAGATATTAAAAAGCTGGAGGAGACGCGAACAGAAATTTTTGTCATTAACTATAAAGATACAGAAGCGATTGAAGATGTCATTGATGATGTGTTGAGTAATCAGGGTGAGGTCCAGTTGATTGAGGGAAGTAAGAAGATCATGGTGAATGATATTCCCTCGAAATTGGAAGAGATTAGGATGCTTATTAACCAATTAGATGAGCCGGTCAAGCAGGTACTAATTGAAGCCCGCATCGTTGAGGCTGACACAAGCGCGGAACAGACTTTTGGTATTCATTGGGGGTTTGAGTTTGATAATGATTCCGGAAGCTCCGGTGGTGGCATTGGTTCTTCTCTGGATAATGCGGTTGTCGGCCTTGGCGGGAACTTTATTACACCGACCAGTGCGACTGATGGTCTTGGAACTGCGTTAACGTTTGGTCGGGTAGGGTTGGATACAATTGTACTTGATTTGCAGCTGTCTGCTCTTGAGTCATCTGGGGGTGGTAAAGTTATCTCATCCCCTAAAGTTATGGCTTTGGATGGTGAGACTGCGAGAATTGGGCAAGGGACTGAAATTCCTTATAAAACAACGAGCGATAACGGGACAACAACAGAATTCAAAAAGGCAGAATTAGCTCTTGAAGTAACACCGTTGATTAATCCCGACAATACCATTTTACTTGAGATCTTGGCGACTAACAGTTCTCCCGGAGTGGCCTATACTGATGGTGTTGCCATTAATACAAAGGAAGCTGAAACTAAGTTGCTTTTGAAAAATGGTGAAACAACTGTTATTGGTGGTATCTATACAGAGAATGAACAAAATTCGGATTCGGGTACTCCTTATTTAAAAGATCTCCCCTTTATTGGAAATCTCTTTAAGTATAAAACGTCCTCGAACGATCGGACAGAACTTCTGATTTTCTTGACGCCGCATATTGTTGATTAGTTTATTTTTTTACCAATGGTAAAGAAAAGGACAGGCATCGCCTGTCCTTTTCTTGTATGATGTCAATTCTAAACTGTTTTTATCAAAACTACGGATGATATAACGGGCTTCTGCTCCGTTAGTAATGACTCAACTTTTATCTTGTCAATCGGGAACTCTTGTGACGTATAAAAAGATTTATTTTGTAGGTTTTATGGGGTCTGGGAAATCAACAGTGGGTAAGCTACTTGCCGATGCTCTAGGAATGGGCTTTATTGATCTTGATGATGAGGTTGTCAAGCGGCAGCAGCGTTCAATAAATGCGATTTTCAGAGAAGAGGGCGAAGATGTCTTTCGTCGCTATGAATCTGAACTCCTAAAAGAGTTTTCAGTAAAAGAAGGGCTGGTTTTTTCAACTGGTGGCGGTATTATCGGTTCTGAGAGAAACTGGCAGATAATGAACTCTTGCGGCGTGGTCGTTTTTTTGGCGTGTTCATGGCCGACAGTTCTTGCACGCCTAGAAGGGTCATCAGAGAGACCTCTTGTTAACCAAAATGACTTGGAGTCGCTGAAGGCATTATATGAGAGCCGTCAGGAGCTTTATCGAAGGGCTGATGTGCAGATTGATGTTGATGAATTAACCCCGGAAGAGGTTGTGTTGGAAATCAAACAAAAGCTTGCGCAAGGATAGAATGTGGAACAACTGAGTGTAGGGCTAGGAGATCGCAGCTATCAGATCCTGATTACTCATCATGGATTTTCCGGTCTGAGTGAAGAATTACAACGGATTCAATTTCCCGGTAAGGTTGTCATTGTTACTAATACAACTGTTTTGCCTCTATATGGCTCTTTGGTTAGTCAGTTGCTGACGGAATCGGGATATGATGTCGAACAAATTGTTGTGGAGGACGGTGAATCATATAAAAATGCTGAGACTCTCAATACGATTTATACACGATTGATCGAATTGGGATGTGATCGTCATTCCGGTATTATTGCTTTGGGTGGCGGCGTTGTTGGAGATATGGCGGGTTATGCCGCGGCGACTTTTTTGCGCGGTATACCGTTTGTGCAGATTCCAACGACGGTTCTTGCTCAGGTTGACAGTTCTGTTGGAGGTAAAACGGCGATCAATCATCCGCTGGGTAAAAACCTGATTGGGGCTTTTTATCAACCGTGGGCTGTTTTTATCAATGTGGCGACATTGGAGACTTTGGATCAGCGCAATGTTTTGGCCGGGATTGCAGAGGTCATCAAATATGGAGTTATGTTTGATGAGACGTTTTTTTCCTGGTTGGAAGAACATGTTGAACCGTTGTTATCGTTGGACACCGAGGCATTGGCGTATGCCGTTCGCCGTTCCTGTGAGTTGAAAGCCGAGGTCGTGGCTGCTGATGAACGCGAATCTTCGGTTCGTGCAGTATTGAATTTCGGCCATACTTTTGGTCATGCCGTTGAGCAATTATCCGGTTATGGCACTGTTCTTCATGGTGAAGCTGTGGCTATCGGTATGCTTGTGGCTGCTAACGTTTCACGTCTGATGGAGCTTTGTCAGGATTCAGATGTTGAACGATTGACCCGACTGCTTGAGGCGTTTGGCTTTGTTACTCAACCACCGCCATTTTCCCTTGAAGATTATTTAGCGGCGATGGGGCGAGATAAAAAGGTCCACGGTGGTATTTTGCGGTTTATTGTTAATGTCGGGATTGGAGAGAGTCGCATTGTCTCTCTTGAAGATCCTGAATCTGTTTTTAAATCTGTATTGGGTTGACGGTCAGATATGTCAGAACTGAAGCGAATTCGCGAGCTGGTGGAGCGCCTTCCATCGGATACAAGTTCAGATGTTATTTCCGAACTGGTAGGCCTTTACCTCAGTGCTGGGTTACTTGATGCGGCTCTGGACGCAGTCAAACAATGGTCTGCAAATAATCCAGAATCTGATGATGGTCGGGTTTTGGCCGCGCGTGTTTACCTTGAAAATGCGCTGTATGATGAAGTTCGCTCAACTCTGCAACAGCTCGATGCTTCTTCATCAGCTTGGCGTTCCGGGCTTCTTGTTGAAATAGACTTGGAGATCCGTTTGGGTAATTTTCATCTCGCTGAGCAAAAATGTGCCGATTGGCGACATTCTTATGGTTCTGGCGAAGAATTGAAACGTCTGGAAGAGATGTTGGATCAGCAGGACGCAGATGAGGAATTTGATGAGCCGATTGTTGTCACACCTACGATGGCAGACCTCTATTTTCGACAGGGATTAGTTGAAAAAGCTTTGCTTTTGTATCTAAAGCTTTTGGAACAGGAACCGGAGAATGCTTTGTACCAGAACCGTGTGAAGCAGATCCGTGGTGAACAACATGGCGCAGAGGATGCAAAAAACAGTCTAACGCCGGACAACCAACGTCAGCAATTGAGCCGTTGGTTGTTGAGTATACAACGCAGGAGGACGCATGTTTAAAGCGATTTTACAGGAAATTGTTGATCAGACGCCCGGTGCAACCTCAATTGTTTTAATGGGATGTGACGGGATTGCCGTTGATTCGGTGTTTCGACAGGGGACTGCAGCTGAAGAGACTCAGGCGATCACCGTCGAGTTTGCAGCCGTGGTCAAAGAATTAATGCACACGACTCAACTGCTCTCAGCAGGAGCGTTGAAAGAGGTCATGGTTAAGTGTGAACAGTTGACCATTGTTGTTGAGATGCTCAGTGAGGAATATTTTGTTGCTCTTCTGTTTGATGATGAGGCCAATATTGGCAAGGGACGCTACCTCTTGCGGCGTGATGCCCATAAGTTAAAAAAAGAACTTGAATAAACCTAACGCGATTGAGACGGAATCATGAAAATAAAAGTCATCCATGGCCCGAATTTGAATCTATTAGGGGTGCGTGAGCCTGGAGTGTATGGCCAAGAGACCTTGAATGAAATCAACAATGGATTAAGTCGTTATGCTGATGAGCTTGGTGTTGCTGTTGAGTGTTACCAGTCCAATCATGAAGGTGACTTGGTTGATGCAATCCACCAGGCAATGACCGATGGCGTTGACGCTATTGTCATCAATCCCGGAGCCTATACCCATACAAGTGTTGCTTTGCGCGATGCCGTCTGTGCCGTTTCAATTCCCACAGTTGAAGTTCACCTGTCCAATATTCATTGTCGCGAAGAATTCCGTCATCACTCGTATTTGGCACCGGTTTGTCTGGGGCAGATTTGTGGTCTTGGCTCTCGTGGTTACCGTCTTGCCTTGCTTGCTCTAATAGAGCATGTGAAGCAGGCATAAACTTTTTAAGTGTGCTGCAAAAAAGCATTATGTTAGAGTATCGGATTGATCGCTTACGCGAAATCATGCATCGTGAAGATGTCGATGCCATTATTTTCTTTAACCCTGTAAATTTGCTTTATTTTTGCGGGTTTACCGGAACTGATGGTGTCTTGTTGGTGACTCGCGAACAGAGTTATTTTTTAACAGATTCGCGATATGTTGCGCAGGCCGAAGCGCAAGTATCCGCCGGGCATAAGCGCCAGTATTCTCAAAAGGTCGAAGGGGTTATTGAGACCTTAACGGAATGCACGGTAAAACGGGTGGGGTTTGAAGCCGATTTTGTAACGGTTTCTCTCCATCAGAAATTGCTTAAGCAGGCCTCTTCATTTGACTTGGTACCCCTGGATGCACCTTTGGGGATGATTCGCCAAGTGAAGGACGATGTAGAGATTCGTTGTCTTGAGAAAGCTGCTCAGCTGAATAAACAGGCTTTTGATGCCGTAATACCGCTGATAAAGCCAGGTATTTCTGAGCGAGAAATTGCCCTTGAGTTGGAATGCTTTCTGCGCCGGGCAGGAGGTGAGGAAAAAGCCTTTGACCTGATCGTCGCCTCTGGAGATCGAGGGGCTTTACCTCATGGCGTAGCTTCTGACAAGAAGATTGAGTCAGGTGATCTGGTGACCATCGACTTTGGTACCCGTTACCAACGGTACCATTCCGATGAAACCGTGACGGTTGCAGTGGGAGACGTGTCTAACGAGCTCAGAGCAATTTATGATGTTGTTCTGCAAGCTCATGACCTGGCTTTAGCTGCCTTGATACCGTCTGTCAAAGCCAGTGAGATCGATGCCGTGGCACGGCAGTATATTGAGAAAAAGGGATACGGTAAATATTTTGGCCATGGACTTGGCCATGGCGTAGGTCTTGAAATTCATGAGGCTCCAACCGTATCGCCACGCTCAGAGGCTTTTTTGACAACGGGAATGGTTTTTACCATCGAGCCTGGTATTTATGTTCCTGGAGTCGGCGGGGTTCGTATTGAAGACACTGTTGTGATGACAGTGGATGGTTATCGTTGCCTGACGCAAATCCCCAAATCTTATCGTCAGGTGGCATGATTCCCCCCCTGTCTGGTCGAATATCATAATAAGCGCCAGCAGGGTCACACTTTGGAGAGAAAAGAAAATGGATATTAAAGATATCAAGTCATTGATCAAGGTTATTACGGATACGGATATTACAGAATTTGAGATGGAAAACGAAGAGCAGCGCATTGTCATCAAGCGTGGCAGTGAGCCTGAAGTGGTGCATGTCTCTGCACCGGCCTATGCTCCTGCTCAACCTGCTGCACCGGTTCCGGCTGCTGCTCCTGCGGCTGCTGCAGCCCCAGCTGATGTGGCCCCTGCAGCGGTAAATGATCAATACGATACGATCCCGTCTCCGATTGTCGGGACCTTTTACGCCGCACCTTCACCGGATTCTGATCCGTATGTCAAGGTTGGTGATGTTGTCGAAGCCGGCCAGACCTTGTGTATTGTTGAAGCAATGAAGCTGATGAATGAAATCGAGGCTGAATTCAAGTGCAAAATTATCGAGATTTCCAAAGCCAATGCTCAGCCGGTTGAATTTGGAGATGCCTTGTTTGTTGTCGAAAAGGTTTAACTCGTGACGCACGTGCCGATGGTTATCTGTCGGCAACGATGAATTCTGGAGAGATTATGATTCACAAGGTTGTAATAGCTAATCGCGGTGAGATTGCTCTACGCATTCTGCGTGCCTGCAAAGAGCTCGGCATCAAAACCGTCGCCGTTCATTCCGATGTGGACAGTGAGGCCTTGCATGTCAAGCTCGCCGACCAGAGCGTTTGTATCGGACCGGCACCGAGTATTGACAGCTATCTGAATATGAAGGCGATCATCAGTGCTGCTGAAGTGACTGATGCCGATGCCATTCATCCCGGATATGGATTCCTTTCTGAAAATGCAGAGTTTGCTGATATCTGCAATAACTGTGGCCTGACCTTTATTGGCCCGACCGCGGAAAATATGCGCTTGATGGGGGATAAGATCAGTGCCCGTCAAACGGTCACCAGCGCTGGAGTGCCGATTCTTCCTGGCACCAAAGATGGGGTCCCTAATGTTGAAGAAGCCGTGCGCATTGCCGGCGAAATTGGTTATCCGGTTATTATTAAAGCAACGGCTGGTGGTGGTGGCCGTGGAATGAAAATTGTTCATTCTCCGGCATCTTTGCCCAATGCTTTTGCTGCAGCGCGTTCCGAAGCACAGTCTGGATTTGGTAATCCGGAAGTGTATATTGAAAAATATTGCGAGCGTCCTCGCCACGTAGAAATTCAGATCCTTGCTGACAAACATGGTCATGTGATCCACCTTGGCGAGCGTGATTGTTCAATTCAACGCCGCCATCAGAAGTTGATCGAGGAAGCGCCGTGCGCCATTCTGCCCGATGATGTTCGTCAACGTATGGGAGATTGTGCCGTTGCTGCAGCCAAGGCGGTCAATTATTCCAGTGTTGGCACCATTGAGTTTCTCCTCGATGCCAACAATGATTTTTATTTCATGGAGATGAATACCCGTGTTCAGGTAGAGCATCCTGTAACGGAAATGATCACTGGCGTTGATATTATTAAAGAGCAAATTCTTGCTGCGGCTGGCGAGGAACTCCGTTTTAAGCAGGAAGATATTAAAATCAACGGTCATGCCATTGAGTGCCGGATCAACGCTGAGGATCCTGAAAAATTTACTCCGTGTCCGGGATTGATTAATGGTTATCATACCCCTGGTGGACTTGGGGTGCGTGTTGACAGCGCTGTTTACGATCAGTACAAGGTGTTGCCTCACTATGATTCAATGATTGCCAAATTGATTGTTCATGCTGAAACACGTGAGGAGGCCATTAAAAGGATGTCGCGAGCTCTTGATGAATATCTGATCGAGGGGATCAAGACAACCATTTCGTTCCATCAGAAAATCATGAACAATAAAGAATTTATCGAAGGCGATATCGACACCGGATTTTTGGAACGGGTTAAGATTTAAACTCCCTGTTATTTAATTGTGCTACGTATAAGAAGCGGAGATTTTTCTCCGCTTTTTGCGTGATTCTGAATGTTGAACCTTCGCCAACCGGTTCGATTAAAAGGAGGGCGATGTATGCAAATGAAATTAGGACATATTGATTATCTGAACTGTGTTCCTTTCTTCCAATATCTGCAACAGGCTGGTTTCGATGGAACGATTGTTAAAGATGTTCCAGCTCAACTTAATGCCATGCTTGCCCAAGGAACATTGGATGTGAGTCCGTCCTCTTCCTTTGAGTATGGACGCAATTTTCATGATTACGTCCTGTTGCCAAACTATTCCATTAGTGCTTTTGATGAAGTGCAGAGCGTACTTTTTTTCAGCTCAACCCCACTCGAAGAGTTAGATGGCCAGAAAATTTATCTAACTGGGGAGTCTGCCACATCTGTGCATCTACTTTATGTCATTTTAAAAGAATTTTACGGTTGCCAAACAATCGACAGCTGCGTTCCCGAACAGCCGGCCGAAAACTACCTCAATAAAGGTAAGCCTGTTTTATTGATTGGTGATCGAGCACTTAAAGCCTCTCTGACCGTCGGTCCCGAAAAAGGTCGCCAGTATGATCTTGCCCAGTTGTGGCATCAGCACACCGGGCTGCCATTTGTTTTTGCCCTGTGGATTGTTCATCGACACGCTTATCAACGTTTGACCAATGAGTTTGTGTTGTTGCAAAAACAACTGCAGTACTCCATAAATAAGGCTTTTCAAAATCTGTATGCCCTTGCTGAAGCTGTAGCTGATCGCCCATGGATGTCACGGAAGCAACTCGTCGATTATTGGAACTGTATGTCTTATGATCTTGATGTTGTTCACGTTAAGGGATTGACACTGTTTTTTGAGCTTTGCACTAAATATGGCTACTTTACCGAGATGCCTGAATTGACCTTTGTCGATGTTGCTAACATATCGTAGGGATGATAAGGGAATTTTATTTGACAGTGTCCGGAGAATGCATTAAAACTAGCGACACCTTGCCCGGGTGGCGGAACTGGTAGACGCAAGGGACTTAAAATCCCTCGGTCGTAAGACTGTACGAGTTCGATTCTCGTCCCGGGTACCATTAAAAAAGCCAGTTATTACAGTATTTTAGTCTGTAACGACTGGCTTTTTGTTTTTTATCACTTTTTTGAATATTAGAAAAAAATGTCCATAAGTGTCCCTCTAGTGTCCCCATTTTGTCCCCGTACTATCCCTGTACTGTCCCATTGAGTCCGTCCCTGATTTGTCCCCGTTTAAATTTTTCGATAAATAAAGGGTAAAACCGTTCAGTTCTCCTGTTCTGGGAGACAGGCCCCCCCCTGTCCTGGGAGACAGGCCCCCCCCCTGTCCTGGGAGACAGGCCCCCCCCCTGTCCTGGGAGACAGGCCCCCCCCCTGTCCTGGGAGACAGGCCCCCCCCCTGTCCTCGGAGACAGGTCCCCCCTGTCCTGGGAGACAGGCCCCCCCCTGTCCAGGGAGACAGGCCCCCCCCTGTCCTGGGAGACAGGGTAACCACCAGTAGTTAACCCTAATCTTGACCACTAGATAACCACTACCTAACGCGCGCGCGAATTTTGCGTGGTGGTTTTCGCCTTCGGCTTACTGAAAAGCAACTCGCTACGCTCGCCAAACCCAGTTGTTGAATGAATTATGAATTTTTTTCATCCTTTGTTGTCGACCTCAGAATCCACACAATGAAAAATTAGAAAACCATAAATTCCAAGACGTTGCTGTAGGTGTTAGAAGTTTCATTGTGTGTTATTAGTTATCTGATAACACATAAAATAGAATAATATCAAATAGTTACGGAATTTTTTTAGTTGCCAAGTTCATTTTGGGGGGATAGGGTGACATCAAAAAAGGAGGTAAATGGGAAATGAACAGACAAGAATTGGGACTTTTGGATGTGGATGAGGTTGCTGAAATGTTCGAAATCGCGCCGCAGACATTAAAAAACAGGATGACACGAGGAGAGTTTCCTCGGGGTATCAGGATTGGGAAGAGGGCATTTTGGACTAAAAATCAACTTCAGGAGTGGGTTGACCGCCAGTTTGAGTCAACCGTGCCCCAGCGCCGCCGCCCTGGTCGGCCAAGCAAGGGATAGTAATGAGCAATTTGCTTGTCAATGCAGTTTGGCAGCTGCCGCTGCCTAGGACGGCAAAGATGACTTTTCTGGCCCTCGCAGACCAGGCAACCGACGAAGGATATTGTTTTCCATCTGTTGTCACAATCGCAGAACGAGCTGGTTTTACAGGGAAAAACAAGGAAAGAGCATGTCGTAAAGTGATTGCTGATCTGAGAAGAGAAAACTGGCTGACTACTGAGCCTCGCTATCGTCAAGACGGTGGCAGAACAAGTAATGGTTATCAACTTAACACCTCGAAACTGTTAGATATTTATCGGGATTATCTTGATCAGAAAAAATCTAGGAAAATGATAAGAAAAGGGGATGCCAAGGTGCACGATAATCATGCTGCGAAGCTGGAAATAGATGATTACGTCCGTTTGGCAGTTAAGCACAAAAAATATAGCAGCGTGAACGATGATCCTGATGCTTTTCAGGCAAAAATAAAACGCCGCCTGGCCAGCCAGGGGGATTTATCAGCGATAGACAGAAAGCAGCTATATAGGTGGCGTGAAAGTGAAAAAAAGAAATTATTAGAGTCTGCGACTCGAAAACAACCCGAGTTGCAAAATAAAGGGATAACAGACTCAGAATTAAAAAAAGGTAGAAGTCAGATAAGAAAAATAATGAAACAGATAGCAGGAGAAAACAATGATTTGCATTGATCTAAAAGGAGCAGCCACAGGGGTGATTTTCGCTTTCTTACTCGCAGCCATGATCTCAGCAGCGGTTGCGGGTGATCTGGCTGCAAAACACGCTCTGCAACCGCTTCTAGATGCTTGCAGCGCCGCGAGGTACAACTGGCAAGAGGTCCAGCCTACTTATTGGTGGTTTGGATGGCTATTTTTTTGGTCAGCGCCAAGTTTTGCCTTGTTGTTCGGTAAGGTAAGAATCCGAATTTTCAAAGCTGATCAAAATGAAATCGACGAAATCGAAAAAGAGCATGACGAGGTGGGGCTGTGAATAACGTCAACGAACAAATAGCAAAACAACAGAAAAAGATCGAGCAGGAAAAAGCGAAACTCGCCAAGCTAAAAAATAAAATTGCAGGAGCAGAACGCAAGAAAGATACCCGCCGCAAGATTTTGGTTGGTTCATTTTTTATCAGCCGGGCAAAAGCCGACCCAGATTTTAGAGTGAAGCTAATTCGGCAACTAAATGATTACCTAAATAACGACAGGGACCGAGAATTATTTGGTTTGCAGCCAATCAATAAATCGACACCGCAGCAAATTTAAACCGTCGCCGCTGGTGTGGTTGACCCGCACTGAACGAGCGAAGCGAAGTTCAGAAGGGCGCACTTAGAGTGAACTCTTCGAGTTCACGTGCGGGCTGCGCCGAAAACCAAAAGCCAAATCAAAGGATTTGTCAGTAATGGAAAAAGGGTTTTTTCACTGCAGCTTGAAGGCTTTCAATCGGTCCAAAGGCCCCAGTTCCTGCGGAAAAGCGGCCTATCGGGCCGGGGAGAAAATCGAAGATCACCGAACCGGTGAAACCTACGACTACCGGAGAAAAAAAGGAATTGAGTTCGCCGAACTCACCCTGCCCGGTGGGCAGGAAATCAGCAGGCAGGATTTTTGGAATTCAGTTGAAGTGAATTTTACAAAAGACAACGCCGTGACGAGCCGGGAATGTGAAATCGCAATCCCTCACCAGCTAAGCGACAAGGGAAAAAACCGCGCTGCCCGAAATATGGCGAAGGCGATCCGCGAAAAGTACAACGTTGCGACCGATTTAGCCAGGCATCGGCCGACAAACGACATGCGACAAAAAGAATACGGCGATCCCCGCAACCATCACTCGCACATCCTCTACAGTGCTTGTGAGATTTTAAAGGATGGAAGTCTCGGCAACAAGGTTGTCGAGCTTGACCCCATCGCCTGCAAGAAACGCAAACCAGGAGGAAGCAAATATGAAGACCCCGCCGAGTGGATGCGCGACACCTGGGAGCGAGTCTGCAATGCTGAATTGGAGCGCGAAGGTTTAGATATTCGTATTGACCGGCGAACGTTAGTAGCGCAGGGAATTGATCGAGTGGCGACCATGCACGAAGGGCCAACGGCGACGAACATGGAGAGGCAAGGCAAAGAAACGGAGAGAGGGCAGTTGAACAAAGAAATCGAAAAAATAAATCAGCGCATTGCTCAGCTGCAGCAGGCAGAAAAGCTGCTTGCTCAGATCGAAAAAGACATTTCTGCGAAGCCGCCGAAAGCGACTCAACCGAAGCGCTATAAACAAGCTCTCGACTACATGGTTAAAAACGAAACGACCGGGGAATTCCGCTGGCAGAACTCGCAGGCGATTGCCTTGTTGGATCATGGATATAAGAACATGATCACCGTCAGCAGTAGCTCGGAAGCCAATTGCAAAGCAGCCTTGCAACTCGGTTTGCAAAAAGGTTGGACGAAATTCGATGTCAGCGGCGGAGATAAAGATTTCCATACCGAAATGTTCAGGCAAGCCCGCCTGCTGGGAATTCCGGCCGACTCTATCAAATGCGATCTAACCGACCAGGAACGAGAAGCCATCGAGCAAGCCTTGGGCGATAAGCCGTTGATTGCCGAGCTTCGGAAAGAGATCGAGCGGATCAAAGCCGGGATAGAAGAACGTGATCAGCTGAGCACCTGGTTGCAGCAGCCGGAGCTCGCCGAAAAAGACGCTTTGAAGATGGCGAACAAGGAACGAAATCCAGAAATTAAGCGGATTGAGCGCGAATATCTAGAACTGAAAAAAGAGGCTAAACAGGTTGTTGATCAGTACAAAACCAAACTTGGGCAATACCAGGACAGGTCCTTTGCCTCCAAAACCCTCGCCGGAGGCGACCGCAAGGAACTACAGAAACTGGCTGAACGGGTCGAGCTGATCGACAGCAAAGTGAAAATCTTGCTGCGAGAGCACGGCGCAGAGCTGAAAAACAGTCACACCGACTTGAAAGGCCGAGCCGCCCAGCTGATTCAGGAAAACAGGAGCGAAAGGGCTGACGCCTTCCAAAAATTGAAGACGCTGCCTAACTCCGGTGATCTCCATCAGGCAGAGAAAAGACTGTCGCAAGTCCCAGAAATTAAGGACCAAGCCGAAGCTTCCCAGTTGGCGAGGATGCAAGCTGAAGTCCAACGCCTGTGTTTGGAGCAAAAACGCCGCCAGCAGCAGGATAATGAGTCAAACGTCTTCAAACCAAGATAAGGATTGAACATGATGTACAACTCTGCAGCGCAAGAAATGCAACTAATACAACTGATTGTGAAAATGACACTGGAGCATGGCTTTGCTTTTTCCATATCTCAGCTTGAGCAGATCGAAGTGGCCGCAAGTCGGGAAGCTTTTCGTCAAAATTTGCTTTTAGTTTTCGATGCTCTAGAAAGCTGGATCGAAGGTTATCATCAATTCAAACCAAAGCATCCAGATCGCGTAACACGCAGGATCTACAGACATAAGGACTGTCAAAAACTCTGGGAATTGGTCTTGGCTGGAACAATGGTTGCCGTCAGTCCGATAATTCATCAAATAATCAAAGATTCTTTCAGTGATGATTTTAACAACAAGCCGATTCCGGCTGGGCGAAGTAGAGGCGGAGGTGGGCAAAATGGCGCTGCACCTTGCATGTAAGTGGAGGTACCAAAATGATTCCTGAAATAATCATAAAAACTGAAAACTGGATTAACCAGGTAGACGCAGCAGGCCCTTTTGTCTCGCTGTCTATCCTCGATCAGTTGATTGAGTCAGCACCAAACCCAGATCACCCTTTAAATCACTATCTGCAGGGCCTACGGGATGGACGGTTTATGTTTGAGAAGCTGAAAGTGAGGTTGTCAGATGCCTGATGTACAAACTCTTGGTACACAAGCCGAGTCGACGGCGCAGACAATCATTCAGCAGCCGGATATTGTGTTAACTCCCCCAGACCAGGATATTGCAGTTCATCTGGTTAGTCGGTGGTTCGGTGAAGGCTGGCATAACCTCTTGAATGTCCCAGCAGGGACAGCTGGCGGTTCAGAAGTTCTGTATGCCGCTCTTAAAGCATTCAACTTGGTTCTTTTCAGTTGTGTCGTTGTCATTTTGCTTTACACCATTGGCACAGGCCTGGTTGGATCGAGCCAGACAGGCGAGACAATGGGCCGTAAATACAATTCTTTTTGGACATCCATACGTTCATGTTTTGCCTTCGTTAGCCTCGCCCCAATTCCTGCAGTTAAGGGGCTTTGCCTGATGCAATTAATGGTTTTGAGTCTAACCTACATGTCATTTGG
This sequence comes from Desulfuromonas acetoxidans DSM 684, assembly GCF_000167355.1. Classification (NCBI taxonomy): domain Bacteria; kingdom Pseudomonadati; phylum Thermodesulfobacteriota; class Desulfuromonadia; order Desulfuromonadales; family Desulfuromonadaceae; genus Desulfuromonas; species Desulfuromonas acetoxidans. The sequence goes on along the minus strand of NZ_AAEW02000003.1, from coordinate 59,924 downwards.
TGGCGCGTCGTGGATACACTCAGCCACCATGGACCAGCTGCAAAACAGCGGCGGTGTTTTGTACTACACCGACACCAGCTTGCAGCACACGGAAGAGCTTGGACAACACCTTCTATCAGCCATGGTGCTGCAACAGGAAAGGGCTTTTGACTATACACAGGAAAACGCTCAGATCCCACCTGCAGTCATGACCGTTGATACAATTGAAAGTGAGCCAGACGAAGACGGAACCCGCCCCGCGAACCACCGCCTGCAATTCGTTACAATAACCCAGAAAACCGGTTTTCTATCTGATCTGTGGGCCAAGTTTACAGATGATAAACAGACGATAAACAATCAGGAATCAACCGACAGTCAAGTGCTTGGCACTGTCTTGATAGACTGCCCGACCGGCCAGGACTCAGAAGTGTGTCAGGCTCGTCTTGAAGCTGTCTCAATGCTGGTAGCTGATCTACAAGAGGCATCAACGGAGATTGTTGAGTCGATCACCAGTAGTACGGCTCTATCTGCAAGTGAGGTGCGCAGGTCATACGAGTTGGCTCTAAATAACTATATTTTACGTACGAGGGATGCAATCCCGGCAGCTATGGAAAAGGACCAAGACAGTTTCGCCAAGGAGGTGGCCGATTATGCCGAAGCCGCTAAAGAGCTGGGCTGGGCCTCGTCTGGTTGGTACTACTGGAGCAGCTTGCGCCTGAACCAAAAGGCCAACGAGCGAATAAATCAAGGCCCTGTTATTGAGTCACCAATTGATATTGATCGGCTAGTCAAAACTGATGAGGATCAGGAAACCTACACCATGGCATCCCAGCAAATCGCCACGATTATGGCGACCAGGACGGATGCCACCGAACTGGCAGAGGTTGCATTCAATACCGCCCAGTCTTCGGGCTTCTGGGGCTATTTAAGCGGCTTGCTTGGTCCGTCCAATAGTATGGGCCTCTCAGTGTTGTTTGACCCAATAGAGGCCCTCTCAGAGGGGCAGGAGCCTCTTTTGTACCTGCAAAGCAAAGGGCATCAAATTATCAATGGCATCGTGGGTCTGTATGTCGCTAAAGTGACCTACGAGAACTTTAAAGAGTCGATAGACAATAGCGTTATCGGCAAAGCTGCAGGCGCTGTTGCTGGTTTTGCCGGAAAGATTCCCGGTTTTGGGTTGATGGCTAAAGCTATTAGCCCGTTTCTGAAGGCTGCATTGTCAGTTGCCAGTTTGTTGGCTTTGCCTCTGCTGATCGTCGGCTTGACCTGGGCTTACTACCTGCCGATTATCCCATATATTTTCTTCACTATGGCGGTGATTGGCGTGTTGATCCAGTTTGCGGAGGCCATGGTTGCAGCTCCACTCTGGGCCGCGGCACATGCACTACCTGAAGGTGATGGATTAGCGGGGGAACGCGCCAAGCAAGGCTATCTCCTTTTTTTCAGTGTCCTGCTGCGGCCACCGCTGTTAATGATTGGCTTTGTATTTTCAATTGTCATGTTAAACGGTATCGGCAAATACCTCGCCGAAGGGTTCCAGATCTATACCGCAGGGCTTGCTGCTGGCCAACTGTCAGGGGCAATCACTTACACTGCAACCACCGTGATTTTTACCGTCGTGATGGTGTTGGCACTGCAGAAACTGTTTAGCTTGATAACCTGGTTGCCCGACAATGTAATCCGGTGGATCGGACAAGGGGCGGCCAGTTTGGGAGAGCAAGCAAGTGTCGATAAAGGCGGGATGATTTTCGCCGGGGCCATGCACCAAGGTGTTTCAGCTCCAGGATCAACAAGTGCAGCAAATAAAGCCGCTGGTACCGCAGCTGGGCAAGCTGGCGGTATGGTCAAAAAAAGGAATGAATAATGGTATCTGAAAAGGCCAACATCACCTTTCCATAAAATATTGACAGTTCGCTCCATGTCCACATTTTGATGCCATCTGTTGTCATCTGGATTAAGAAAGAGCTTAAGGCCTTTAATATTAAAGTCATTGAATTCTATTGTTCCCATGTTATACGCTCCCGCTCGTTATTGTTATAGAGCGTGGGCAGTATTTTTTGAAAGGATATCGCATGTCTAGTAAAGATAACCTCCCAAGTGGTGCAGGAGTTACGGGGGCCGGTCTAACTGCTGCTGGTGTTATTGCTGGAGCTGGAATTATAAAAATCACGGTCTTTTTAGGGATGGCATTATTGCGTACTTGGAAAGGCCGAAGCTTTTTGCTGTTAATAGCTTTTGCCTACATGGGGTTTATCTACTCTTCTTATGAAGACAGCATGGCCCCAAAACGTGAGAAATACGCAAAAGAGGTCGCAGCCGTAAAAAAACTGGCTCAAGAAAGGGCTTTGCCTCAGGAATTAGATAGCTTTCTGGAAAAGTACCGAAATTACCCTTTGGTGGCTGTTGCTCGGCCAAACTATAACATCGATATCCCAGACGTATTAAGTGACAAGTACGGGAAAAAGGTTTATCTGGACGTTCCTTTAACGATCGAATTGTATGATCGTATGCTCATTCCTCAAAACAAAACGAAAACAAAAGGAACGATCACGTATATGGGGGAACCTGACAAGGTTGTTGGTATTACCCTTGTAAGTAAAAACTGGGACTCATATTTTACGACCGTAATTCCTGAAAAAAAGATTCCTTTTGGCCTGTACCGTATTACAGCTGAGGGAGCGATCAAGAAGAACGGGAAATACATAAAAGTAGAAACGGTCGCTTGGGTGAATATTACCTCCAATGTAGGTTACACTGTTAAGCTAGATTCTGAAAGAGCCCCGAAAGTATGGATTAAAAAAGAACTGCCCCCGCCGCCGAAAGAAAATCCAATCATGAAGCCATTTGTACGTATGGTTTCAGGAGCGAAAAGTTTATTCGGAATTTGAGATTTTAATCAACCAAGTGAGATTCGATTGTCTGCGTGTCCTGTTATGCCCTCCGCCGCTAGTTTTGTATTGTGAGGGGCAATAAGAGAGGCAGGACGCCATATTCTCGGCTCTAGAGTAACTTCTTGGATCAGGCCAGCAACGATCCATCTAAGCCCGAAAAAACACTAGGGTCGAGTGGTGACTTATGCCACGTAGGAAGGGTGCCATGTCAAAATCATCAATGTTCTTTTTAAGCATATTCATTTTATCTTTCGCTACATTCGCCCAAGCCGGACCACTGACAGAGGAGCATGTTTTAGGAGGGCTTCCCTCTAATGGGACTGTGCTGGAAAGAAATGCTTACGTGGTCGAATATGACACCGTACATAAAGCACCTCGCTGGCTGGCTTACCATCTCGTTCCCGGTTACAGAGATGTTCCCAAGAGAACCGGAAAGTGGGCAACATACAGAAACGATCCTGACCTAACCGAAGAACCCAGTGATAATGATTATTCGGGAGTCTTCCAGGACGAGATAAGGAATTACGCTCACGGACATTTGGCACCATATTTCATATCTGGTGGTGACAGAGACGGTGACGGCAAGTTGGCTGAAGAGGATACTGATGACAAAGAAACTGTTTATCAGATCAATTACCAGACAAACTTGACCCCACAGCACCATAATGCTTTCAACGGCTCAGGAGGAGTTTGGTACGAACTGGAAACAAGAATTCGGGAAGACCTGTTAAATGAACATGGAGAACTTTGGGTTTTCGTTGGAACCATTTTTGGCCCAGGATCTTATGATGTTGTTGGTGACAATGTTCATGTTGCACCACTGTTTTTCCAGATCGTGGCATGGAAAGATGAAAATGGAGCTCCTCAATGGGAGGCTTATTTACTGCCTCACCACCAGAAGGCTCATGGAGATCCCGAGGACTATCTGGTATCGGTCCGGCACATAGAAGCATTGACTGGATTGAATTTTTTCCCTGACTTTGACCTTCAAAACTTGAAACGAAAATCAACAGCAAAGTAAAAGATAACCTATTTGGGTGAACCTCTGAATATTTTCGAGGTTATTTCTTTAATCGTGTCGTGTATCTCGTAAAAACCCACCCCTGATAGATTTCAGTATCACTGCAAGTATATTGAATCTCAATCCAGTTTTTCTTTTTCGAGATTACCATTACAAGTTGTCCAAGCTGAAGTTTGTTTATTATTGAACTATTTTTGTTTGGAGATGCCCTTAACCTTAAGTTGTTTACAGTTACAATTCTTAGCGTATCTGTTCTTATTCCAGATGCAGATATTGCCCTATCTATTTCATTTAGTTTATCCCTTTTAGTTGTCTTTTCTGATTTAATATCATTTGAAACGTTTTTGGCTATATCATAAAATATATTATTTATTTGAGGGATTATGAAATGTATTAATAAAGCAAGAAGTATTGCTACTGCTCTAGTGTTTGTATTGTTTAGTTTGTTGTTTAGTGAATCAATGTTTTTAGAAGACGATATTTCATTGAGTACATCTTCTATTTCTTGTTTAGTGTAGCTAGGGTAAACGTTTTCGTATGATGGTAAATTGTTGTCTTGTAGGAAGGACGTTATGGTAACAAGATAGTCTTTCTTTAGAATGCCTTCTATTGAACTTTTTAAAGTAATGCTTTCGTTTAGGTCGTGTAGCGTTGACTTGCCAATGTCCTGAATGAGGTAGTTGGTTGCGGCTTGATAATAATTGTTGCCCCTTATTGCGTCGGTTATTGCTTGAAGGGTTCCTTTGGGTGTTAGTGTGTCCAGCGTGGATCGATAGGAGTTGGTTAGCTCCATTGCGTCGGTTATTGTTTGAAGGCTTCTAGTGGGTGTTAGTGTGTCCAGCATGGATCGATAGGAGTTGGTTAGCTCCATTGCGTCGGTTATTGTTTGAAGGCTTCCAGTGGGTGTTAGTGTGTCCAGCATGGATCGATAGGAGTTGGTTAGCTCCATTGCGTCGGTTATTGTTTGAAGGCTTCTGGTGGGGGCTAGTGCGTCCATCATGAATCGATAGGAGTTGGTTAGCTCCATCGCATCGGTTGCTCTTTGGGCTGCTCTGGTTTCATCTAAAGCATTCAAGGTGCTTTGTAGTGAACATGTTTTTGGGATCTTAATCATTGCGTGCCTATGTCTTTAGGTGGGGTCATGTGGCTATTGTTAAAAAGATTGAGTTTTGTCTTTTGTGCAATGTAGCATTATGTTGCTTTTGTAAAGTTTAGGTGATTGAAGTCGTTGGCGGCAATCGAAATCGTACGACGCAAGAATTGTTTGTTTTGAGGGGAGGTGAAGGGGTGGTCGCTAAATGTTTTATTGCGCTAGATGATGCAATTAATGGTTTGCAAAATCATGAGCTTGAAGCCGCATTGAGAAATCTTTTTGCACTTGGTTGTTGTCTTCATGCTGAGGGGAAGTTTTATGCAGGAAGGAAAGCTTTTCAATCAGCGATGAGAGCTGTTTCTTTTCATGAAACGCATTTTACGGAATATAAAGAGCTTATTTCTCTACTGCCTGGGAATGAATGCGAATTTTTAAATAAAATTAGGGCTAGTACAGAATTGAATACTCTTATTGGTGGCTGAATTGTTTGATTTTATTTTTAATATTTTGGAGTATTTTTAATGGAAGCAGGATTTCGTTCTTTTGATTATCAAAGAAGTATTGAAAGGATAGATGAAATACTGAATAGCTCAGACTCTCTTTATGAAGATAAGGAAGAGATCCCTTCAAGGGGGTTGCTGACATTTAATAATGGTTATTATGTTAAGTGTTCTGCGTTGTTTGTAGATATGAGAGGTTCGAAAGAACTTAATAGTGGTAAACACACAAGGCCTGTGCTGGCAAAGATATTTAAAACTTATATTTCTGAGCTTGTTGCCTTACTTAAGGATCATTCAGGGGTGAGTGAAGTTTACATTGAGGGGGACTGTGTGTGGGGTATATATAATACTACTAAGAAGAAAGATATAGATAATCTCTTTAGCGTTGCTGCAAGGGTGTCATCTCTTGTTGATATATTAAATATAAAATATAGGAAAAAGAATTATAGCGAAATTAGTGTAGGGGTTGGTTTAGATTACGGATCGTCATTTTTGATTAAGGCAGGACATAAAGGTACAGGGGTGAATGAAGTTGTTTGGCTTGGTGAGTTGGTTGGTCGGGCAGCGCAATTATGTTCTTATGGGAATCAGTCATCAGGAGATAAAGAAATTATGGTGTCGAACGCCTTTTATTTGAATTTGAATAATCATAATAAAGGACTTCTTGAGAAAAATGAATTCCGTAATTGCTATCATGGTAACGTAATCAATAAGACTATGGATAAGTGGGTCAAGGATAATGGATAGTAAAACAAACTTTATTGTTGCCGCCATTGGGGATACTCAAGCTGTAATACGGGCGGTTGATTTTAAGGTTGCTGCACTGTTGGCAGCAATGTTGTTGCCGATTTCTTCCTTGGGAAGGATTTGGGCCCATGTGAGCCATTTTTCACTGTCTGTTGGTCTGTGTTGGGGGCTGATTTTTGGCGGAACTTTTTTGTTTTTATGGCTTTTTGCTGTTTTGACTCTAGTGCGGTCTATATCGGCTATTGATAATCCATCACGACATATTGTTAATTCATCAAGTTATAATGGCTCGTTTTATGGTGGTGGCCTCTATGAGTTTGGATTGTTAGATGCAATTGTGAATCGTGGTGTGGTGAAGGCGTCAAAAGATGTAGTTAGTTTTTCTGGAGATTATCCCGACTGTGAGGATGGGCTTGTTTCTGAATTGACTTTTGAGCACATGAAGTTGATTTACATCCGCGACGTAAAGATGCATCGATTGCGTTTAGGTTTGAACGCATCGTTTCTGTGGGTATTGGTTGGTGTAATTATTTATATAGTCTCAAAAATCTCCTAATATGTATGCGTCCTGTGTGGATTGATTTCTTCGTTTCGTGGCTGTTTTTGTTTGTCGTGTTATGTTTGCATTACCCCAGTTTCTTGGCTAAATCTGCAGCTCGCAAGTGCGTATATCGGGACAGCATTGACAGGGTCTTGTGGCCTGTTATTCTGCTGATTTCCATCATATCCAAGGTCCCACGTTCGAAAAAGCGTGACGTTGCTTCATGTCGTAAATCATGGAATCTCAAATCCTTTAAGCCTGCACGTTTTACCGTCGTTCGCATTCGATCTGTGATTCGTTTTTTTGTAAGCGCAAAAACTTGGCCATCAAGTTGGCGGGGAAGGGCTTTAAGTATCCCGATTGCGGCAGTTGAAAGCGGGACAGTTCGTGCTGATCCGTTTTTAGTTTTTGGTAGGTGGGCCGTTCTCTTTTCGAGGTTGATGTTCTGCCAGGTAAGGGTCGCAATTTCTTCGCGGCGCATGGCAGTTTCCAATGCAAAGGCAATAGCGGGCTTGAAATCATCGTGAGCAGACTTCAAGAGCGTTTCTTCCTCTCCTTCCTCAAGGCGTCTTGTTCGTGCGCTCGAAGCCGTTGAGGGCCGATCAACGGCCTTAACCGGGTTCGCTAATCCCTCCAGGCCATATTTTTGGATTGAGTGTTTGTAAAGACGGCTTAAGAGAGCTAAGTCAAGACGTATAGTGTTTGCGGAGGCACCTGCTTGTTCTCGATTGCGCATGTAGTCGTAGATGTCTTTGCTTCGGAGCTGGGCTAGTGTCTTATTTTCCCATCCAGAACGTTCCAGGAGCGCTTCTAAGCGATTTTTTTCTCTGTGTCCATCACTGAGTCGAGGTAGTAAGTACTCTAGAGTCAGGGCATCGGCGGCCTCGCGTATCGTGATCCGTTGTGCGGCGTCCAGGTCCTGAACGAACAAACCGCGCTCGATCTCTGCTTCTGTTTTTCTTGCCCAAGCCTCAGCGTCAGAACGCCGTGAAAATGTTTTACTGATGGCTTGATTGTTTCGTCTGATCTTCGCTTGCCAGCGACCGCTTTTTCGTTGGTTGAATGTTGCCATGGTGTCCCCGTTTTGTCCCCGTTAATGACTTTGTTGATGCTCTGATAATAATATATATCATAATAACGGTATGTTGCAACTTTAAAACGGTAGATAAAATAGGGACTTAAAATCCCTCGGTCGTAAGACTGTACGAGTTCGATTCTCGTCCCGGGTACCATAAAGAAGAAATAGCCTCTGATTCGTCAGGGGCTTTTTCTTTGTCTGATGTTATTCAAAAATAGAGCGTGTTTTAATGTCGTGTTTCTCGCATGAAATATTCTTCTGGATCGCGGTTTAGAAGGTCCAGTTTCTTTTCGTATAATTTTTGTTGTCCATCGCAATAGTTTTTGCGGTTTTCAGGTGAGTTGATCTCGGCACAGCGGAATTTGTAATAGTGGATACGTTCTTTGAGCATTTTCTTCTCAACATCAATCGTTTTTTCAAAGCGTTGTTTTTCTTTTTTTCGTTGAACCGTATCAACTTGGGTTGCATCTTGATAGCGATGGTCATTTACGGCGTCGATCTGATTATACACCCGGTGCTGAAACGTTTCAGAGGGCTGGTTGTTTTCGTGGTCTGAATAACTGTATTCCTTAACAAGTACGTCATCTTTGTTCTGACACTCTGGTGGTTTGTCTGTAACATGGAGTTTTCCATTCTCGTCTTGCCAGGTATAGAAGTCCGCAGAGAATGATGGTGTCGTGAGCAGGGTCAGCACTAGAATAATAATAGTTTTTTTCAATGGTCTCTCCGTTGATCTATTTGGTGTTATGCCGTTCCCGTTCTTATGTGGTGAAGTTGTTATGTCTAACAGTACGAGAGCGTTAAGGCAAGTTCAAGAGTTTTAATCTCTGAGCTTTGCGACAAGTCTATAGTCACAAATAGATCAATAATTTCCTGTGAAGATTTTTAATAGATGCCGCGGCAATTTTAAATAACTGATTTAATTGTCATAGTTTAGAAATCACTCTTTAATTTGCCCTGAAATAAAATTAGAAAGTGTGTGGCGGCTCTCTGAGATATACGGTAGAATTGCCAAGTTGGATGTGTGTTAACAGGGGGGGGGCTTCCTTCATGTCGACATGTATCAATGCTTTCTGGTTGTTCTAAAGCTTGAAAGGAACGGTTTTTTGGCTGTTAATCTCACCACAATGGCAATTCGAAAAAAACTGGTGTTGATGATGCTCGTCACCAGTATTGTTTTTCTGGTTGCTGTCATTGGTTTGTTGGTTCCGTTGTTTCGTTGGAATCTATCCTCTAGCCTCGCTATTCAGCAGAAAACATTATTAACAGCATTGCAAACGGAGATTGACACCAAGGTCGCATCGGCACTTAAGCAATTGGCTGCCGTCGCTGGTGTTGTGCCTCCCGAGGTGATGGCTGGCGGACACGAAACTCAACTCTTTTTAGAGGACCGGGTTGGCATTGGTTCTATTTTTGATATCGGGCTGGAGATCTATACGGTCGAAGGGCAGAGAATTGCTGCAACAGGCGACTTGTCTGGTGGCGTGTCCGCCGATAAACAGACACCATTTATCCTTAAGTCTCTCAAAAAACCTGGGCCGCGTATTGATGTTGAGGCGCGCTACTGTAACCGAAGCCATTGCCATCCGGTGGCGCAATTTTCTGCTCCGATCCGGGGGATGGACGGCCGCTTGCTGGGATTTCTCTGTGGTGGTATTCGTCTCGATGGCCAAAACCTGATTGGGGGTCTTGCCCGCTACCAGATCGGCAAAACCGGTTATCTGTATCTCTATGCCAAGGATCGCACGATACTCGTGCATCCTGATTCCAGCCGCATTATGAAAAAAGATGTTCCTCCGGGAAGCAATGTTCTGTTCGATAAGGCGATTGGCGGCTGGCAGGGAACGGACTTTACTGTAACGTCTCGGGGAATAGGCTCTTTTTCCAGTTTTAAACCGTTGAAAAATGTGCCATGGATTCTAGCCTCCAATTACCCTGAGGATGAGGCCTTGGTCCCGGCTCGTCGTGTTACCGGAGCGCTGGTTGTGATTATTACCGTTCTCGGTGGCTTGGCAATGGCCATTACGTGGGTGGGACTTCGGAGTGTGACTGGCCCACTGGCGGCATTAACCGATCATTTGCGTCGTTTTGATCAATGGCAGGACACCCAGCGCAAGATTGCACTGCAGGGGCACCTCTCTTCTGAGATCAAGCAGCTTGAAGAGGGTTTCAACCATATGTTGCAGGTTGTTGATCTACAGCGGGATAAAATCGCTGAAAAAGTTGAGACGCTTCGTCTGCAGACACAACGACTTGAGTCCGAAGTGCAGACGCGACAGCAGGCACAGCAACAGTTGCATATCGCTTCGGAACGTCATCAGGAAACCGCTCGTTTGCTGCAACATATTTGCGATAATGTCCCGGACCTTATCTGGGCGAAGGATATTGAGCACCATTATATTTTTACCAATAAATCCAATTGTCGCACTTTGTTGTGTGTCGATTCTACCGACATTGCCATCGGTAAGAATCATGAATTTTTTTCTGATAAAATTTTGAAGGAATTTCCTGAAGATCCTTTAGCCTATCAGTTCAGTGAGCTTTGCTGCCAGTCTGATAGTGAAGTGCTCAGGACGCGTCAGTCCATGCGCTTTCAGGAGGTGGGCCATGTTAAAGGCACTTTGATCTGCCTGGATGTTTACAAGGCGCCGTTCTATGGCGCTGATGGTGAGCTCATCGGTACTGTTGGTTCGGCACGCATTATTACCCGGGAAAAACAGCTCGAGCAGGAAACCATGCGTCTGTCACGGTTGTACCGGATTTTGTCAGCCGTCAACCAGCACATTGTTCATAAGCCGCAACCCATTGAACTATTTCAGTTTGTCTGTGACACGTTGTTGGAAGATACCACCTTTGCCATGGCCTGGATTGGCCTGCCTAATGAGATGGGGGTCTATAAGCCGGTAGTCTCTTCTGGAATTTCATTGGAAGTTCTGGGAGAGCCACAACACTGTATTCATAACAATGGTCAGCTAAACCATTTAACAACAAACATCACTGCTGAATCAGCTCAGGAGGTCTTGTGCCCGACAGGGTATCGACTTTATCAGCGCTCACCGTTTCAGGCGGTTGCCAGTTTTCCAATTCAGCCTAAACAAGCTGCTGGTGCTCTTCTGGTTGTTTATACCCAGGATAAGAAACTGCTTGAGCAGGACGATGAACAGCAGTTGCTCGATGAATTAGTTCAGGATGTGGCGTTTGCTTTGGACGTTCACGAGCATGAGCAGCAGCAGGCATTTTCCATGAAGCAGCTGCAACTGGCAGCAACGGTATTTGACAACAGTCGTGAAGGGATTGTTCTTACAGATAAAAACGAGAAGATTGTGTCGGTCAATCGTGCATTCAGCGACATTACCGGTTATCGCGACGATGAAGTTCTTGGCCAAACTCCGCGAATTCTAAAATCCAATCGTCATGGCCGTGATTTTTATCAGAACATGTGGCATTGCCTGGCAGAGCACGGTTGTTGGCAGGGAGAGATCTGGAATCGCCGCAAAGATGGACAGGTGTATCCGGAGCTGATGTCGATGAGTGCCGTTTGCGATGACCAGCAAGAAGTCAGCCATTATATTGCTGTTTTCACTGATATCAGTCAGGCCAAAGAGTCGCAGGAAAAACTCGACTATCTCTCTTGGCATGATCCCCTGACCGATTTGCCCAACCGTAGCCTGTTTTGCACCCACCTTGACCAAGCAGTGAAACACGCCGAACGTAAGCATCATTCTTTTGCGGTTCTGTGTTTTGATCTTGATCATTTTAAGGATGTCAACGACAGCTTTGGTCATCTGGTCGGCGATGCTCTGTTGCGAAAAATAGCGGATCGATTACGCAGTTGCTTGCGAGAAAGCGATATGTTGGCTCGCTTGGGAGGCGATGAGTTTGTCCTGTTATTGGAAGATGTTGCTGATTCCCATCGTGTAACAATGATGGCTGAAGAGATCCTTCATCAGTTGCAACAGCCGATTTGTTTGACGGAAACGGATCTGGAAGTTCAGGTGAGTGTCAGTGTTGGTATTGCTGTTTATCCAGAGCATGGCCGCGATGCTCTGGAATTGTTGCAGCGTGCTGATTCAGCATTATATCGGGCCAAGCAACATGGTCGTGCTCGCTTTGCCTATTATAACGAAGAGATGACTGAGCAGGCTCAGGAACGGGTTCAGCTGAGTTTTCATTTGCGCCAGGCGTTGGAAAAGAAGGAGTTTGCAGTGTATTACCAACCTCAGGTTGATTTAGGGACCGGGCAGATTGTTGGAGCAGAAGCGTTGATGCGCTGGAACAGTCCCGAACTGGGCCTGGTGACTCCGGATCGTTTTATCCCTTTGGCTGAGGAGATTGGCTGTATTTGTTCGATGGGGACCTGGATTCTCAGGCAGGTTTGCGAGCAAGGGAAGGCCTGGTTGGATGCCGGCTATCCGCCGTTGACCCTGGCCGTAAACTTATCGGCGGTACAGTTTGCTGAGGAGGATATTGCCTGTCGTTTGAAGGAGACTCTGCAAGAAACCGGCTATCCGGCGGAGTATCTGGAATTGGAAGTGACGGAATCCACCCTGATGCACAAAGAACAGCAGACCATCGATCTGCTTAAGTCATTAAATGAGCTGGGGGTTCGCCTCGCCCTGGATGATTTTGGTACCGGCTACTCCTCTCTGGCGTATCTCAAATACTTTCCGTTGCATTTGCTCAAGGTTGATAAGTCGTTTATCGACGACCTGCCAGCAGATGCCAATGATTGTAAAATGGTGACGGCCATTGTGCAGATGGGGCATGGTCTCGGTTTTGACCTGCTTGCCGAAGGTGTTGAGACGGTTGCACAGAGAGATTGTCTGGCACAATTGGGCTGTGATTATTATCAGGGGTATTATTGTAGCCCGCCGGTGCCAGCCTGCGAATTCGCCGCCCTGCGGCAGTCGCAGAAGCCGCTCTAAGATCCTTTTTGCAGTAAGACGGTGCTAAATTCGTCGAGCATGAGGTTTTTGACCACATGACAACCGTGTTGTTGGTAACGTTGACGCACGTCAAAGTTGTATTCGTAAAGAATTCCGGAAAGCAGCAGGGGGGCATCTGCGCATGCTCTTTGTGAAAGATCTTCAGCAACATTGACAAGGATGTCCCCGTAAATATTCGCGAGAACCAGGTCGTAGGCCGCTTCCGGCAGATTGCTGAGGGTGCCGCAGACATGGTCAATGTCGGCATCAACGCCATTGAGTTGACTGTTGAGACGGCAGGTGGCAACTGCGGCTGGATCGATGTCGATGCACACCGCTGATCGTGCCCCAAGCTTCAATGCCGCAATCGCTAGGATGCCGGTTCCACTTCCCAGGTCGAGTATGGTTGCTCCGTTGACTCCTTCGAGGTCTTCGAGGATCTCCAAGCAGCTGGCTGTTGTTTCGTGTTCACCGGAGCCGAAGGCGCCGGGCGCCATCCATAAATTGATCCGCTCGTCCTCGATGGCAGGATGGCCTTGAGGCAAAATACGAAATGAGCGGCCAATGACAAAAGGGGAAAAAACACGTCCCACGGGTTGTTCCTTTCAGCATGAGTGTTGTATACCATAGCGTGAAGTTGCCGAGTATTTCATGCGAGGTTGTTCTCGTCAATACATAGAAAAATGCACAAAGGGGGTATCTCATGGACGTATGGCGATCTGGCGCTGGGGTAAAAAATGTCGGGCATGTCTTGTTGTGGCTTGCAGTGGTGTTGCTTTGCGCCTGCAGTTCTGAACCGGAGCAGTCGCAGAAAGATGCCACTGCGCAGCCGGCATTGGCACCCGATTTTGAGCTGAGTTCATTACAGGGAAAAACCGTCCGACTTTCAGAGTTGCGGGGCAAGGTTGTTGTCCTTAATTTCTGGGCGACCTGGTGTCCCCCCTGTCGTGAAGAAGTGCCATCCATGCAGCAATTGCATGGCATGATGTCCGGCACTGAGTTTGTGATGCTGGCGGTGAACATTGAACAGGATGGGCGTAAGACCGTTCCGGTCTTTTTGCAGAAAAATCCCGTTGATTTTACCATCCTGTTTGATGAGTCCGGTCAGGTCAGAAAATCCTATGGAGTTGCTAAATATCCGGAGACCTTCATTATTGACCCTCAGGGGAGGATTGTTGAAAAAGTCATTGGTGGTATCAATTGGAGTCAGCCGCGTGTGGTTGAGTTTATGCGTCGTTTATTGCCAGAGTCTGCTGACTGAGCTTGACGGCTTCAGGGGGGTTTGATAATTTGAACATCATTTTCATTTCAATTAGAGGGGGCGGCTGATGGCAAAAGTCAAGGACCTGTTTCGTGATTACTTAGCCAAGCATGGATTAAAGGTCACACGGCAGCGCGAGATTATTCTTGAGGGCTTTATGAGTTCGCCCTCGCACCTGTCCGCAGAGGAGTTATACCTCCGCCTGCGCAAGGATCATCCCAATATTGGTTATGCAACGGTCTATCGGACCATGAAGCTTTTGGCGGATAGTGGCATCGCCAGTGAGCGTCATTTTGGTGACCGTCAGACCCGCTACGAGCCCAACACCAGCGAAGATCATCATTACCACCTGATCTGCAATTCGTGTGGCCGGATTATCGAATTTGAAGATGCGAAAATTGAAACATTGCTGCAGCAAACTGCGGCAGATCATCAATTCACTCTATCGCATCAGCGTCTGGAACTGTATGGCTTGTGTCCGTCCTGTCAGGGTGGCTAGCTTGACTAAGCTTTTTGCCGTCAGTCGTTTGTCGCTTTTGGAAACAACGATTTTTGATTCTGAAGAAATAACATGCTGTACATGGAACTGATCATTTTCTGATAGCCCATCCAAGGGCTCTGAGAACTTTTATCTCAAAGCTCGACTAACTGGAGTTTGTAGTGCGTATTACTGCCATTATTCCGGCCCGCTATGCGTCGTCCCGTTTTCCGGGAAAGCCTCTTGCCGACATTCTTGGTAAGCCGATGGTTCAATGGGTTTATGAACAAACGGTCCGGGCTCAACTGGTGGATGATGTTCTGGTGGCAACGGACGATGTTCGGATCGTCGAGACTGTTGAAGCCTTTGGTGGTCGAGCTTGTATGACCTCGGACCAACATGAAACCGGAACGGATCGCTTGGCTGAGGTTGCTGCCCAGCTTGATTGCGATCTAGTGGTCAATGTTCAGGGGGATGAGCCTCTGATTGATCCACGCATGATTGATCAAGCCATTGCTCCTTTAAAAGAGGATGCAACCATTGCCATGGGGACATTAATGATTTCCATTGCAGAGTCTCGAGAATATCTGAACCCCAATGTTGTTAAGGTGGTCACCAACAGTCAGGGGGATGCCTTGTATTTCTCCAGAGCACCGATCCCCTGGTCGCGTGATTACAGTGCAACGGCGGCTGAGACTTTTGACCAGATCCGTGCATTTAAACATGTCGGGCTTTATGTGTATCGCCGGGATTTTCTGCTCGCGTATCCAACTTTGACGGCAACGCCTCTTGAGCAGATGGAAAAGCTTGAACAGCTACGTGCTCTGGAGAATGGCTATCGGATTCGCGTGGTGGAAACAGACCTTCAATCTCAGGGGGTGGACACCCCGCAAGATCTGCTTCGGGTCTGTGAAATTCTCTCTGCACCAGGGCAGAAAAACAGTCGCTGAATCGCGATGATTTTCCCTTTCTTTTTGGTGTTGTTCAGTGTAGAGTTTCGCACTTGTGTTTGGTGAAAATATCCATGATGCTTCGTTGGGAAGGGCCTGACAGCGCGATGGATACGCAAAAAAAAACATAAGGTGTTAACGTGGAGGCAAAATCGATGAAAACCAAGTTTCTGTTTGTTACCGGAGGTGTCGTTTCTTCTCTGGGTAAAGGGCTGGCCGCGGCATCAATTGGTGCTTTGATGGAAGCTCGTGGATTACGTATTTCCATGCAGAAGCTTGATCCGTATATCAATGTTGATCCTGGAACCATGAGTCCATTTCAGCACGGCGAAGTATTTGTTACCGATGATGGCGCTGAAACCGATCTGGATTTGGGACATTACGAGCGCTACACGTCGGCGCGTCTTTCCCGGAAGTCGAATTTTACGACCGGTCAGGTCTATGATGCGGTTATCCGTAAAGAGCGGCGCGGCGATTATCTCGGTGGTACGGTGCAGGTCATTCCGCACATCACCAATGAGATCAAAAGTAAGATCATCGAAAACGCTCAAGATGTTGATCTGGCGATTGTTGAAGTTGGTGGAACTGTTGGTGATATCGAATCTTTGCCGTTTCTTGAGGCGATTCGTCAGTTTCGTACCGACCTTGGGCACGAGAATGTTCTTTATGTTCATTTGACCCTGGTGCCTTATCTGGCTGCGGCAGGTGAGTTGAAAACCAAGCCGACGCAACACAGTGTTAAAGAGTTGCGCGAGATCGGTATTCAACCGGATATCCTGTTGTGTCGATGTGATCGCGAAATTCCCCGTGATATGAAAAGCAAGATCGCGTTATTCTGTAATGTCCGCGAAGACTCGGTGATCACAGCCCGTGACGTCGGTTCTATTTATGAAGTGCCGGTGATCTATCATGAGCAGGGGTTGGACGAGCGCGTTGTTGATGGTCTTGGCATCTGGACTAAAGCTCCTGATCTGGCTCCCTGGCAGAATGTTGTTCGACGGGTTAAGGACCCGGCTTCACAGACGACGATTGCCATTGTTGGCAAATATGTTGAATTGACTGAGAGTTACAAGTCTCTGTCCGAAGCTTTGATTCATGGCGGCATTGCCAATGACTGCCGGGTTAACCTGAAATATGTTGATTCCGAGTCACTCGAGCGCCATGGCCTGGGAGATACGTTTGCCGATGTCGATGGTATTCTCGTTCCGGGAGGTTTTGGTGAGCGTGGCAGTGAAGGTAAGACCGCTGCAATCCGTTTTGCCCGAGAAAACAATGTTCCGTTCTTTGGGATCTGTCTGGGGATGCAGATGGCGGTTGTCGAGTTTGCCCGTAACGTGTGTAAGCTTCCTGACGCGTACTCTGCGGAATTTCGTGAAGAGGCAGAGAACCCGGTCATTCATATCATGGAAGAGCAAAAGGAGATTGCCACTAAGGGCGGGACGATGCGCCTTGGAGCCTATGACTGTGAGTTGACGGAGGGTAGCTTGGCCCAGCGTATTTATGGTCAGAAATGTATTTCCGAGCGCCACCGCCATCGTTACGAGTTTAACAACGGTTTCCGCCAAACACTGAGCGAATGTGGTCTGGAAATCTCTGGTGTAAATCCCGATGCCGATCTGGTCGAGATTGTCGAAATTTCCAACCATCCTTGGTTTTTGGCATGCCAATTTCATCCTGAATTCCGTTCCCGGCCCATGGATCCGCATCCGTTATTTGAGTCATTTGTTGGTGCCTGCCTTCATCAGGCAAAGGAAGCATAAATGGTTACGGAAGTAAAAATCGGCGATGTCGCCTTTGGCGACCAGCATCCGTTTGTTCTTGTTTCAGGTCCCTGTGTTCTTGAAGATCTGGACATGACGCTACACATTGCGGAATCTTTAAAAAAACTGACGGATCAGTTAGGGATCGATTTTGTTTTCAAGGCGTCTTATGACAAAGCCAATCGGACTTCAGTATCATCATTTCGTGGCCCGGGCATTGATGCGGGTCTGGAGATGCTGGCCAAGGTCAAGAGTGAATTCAACGTGCCGGTGGTTTCCGATGTGCATGATGCAACTCAGGTGGCTGCTGCATCTCAAGTTCTCGATATTATTCAAATTCCGGCATTTTTATGCCGTCAAACTGATCTGCTGGTTGCGGCCGGAAACAGTGGCCGGGTCGTCAATGTCAAAAAAGGTCAATTTCAGGCGCCTTGGGACATGAAACATGTGGTCGGAAAGGTTGCTTCTACCGGGAACGAGCAGATCTTGCTGACCGAGCGTGGCGCCAGTTTTGGTTACAACAATCTGGTTGTGGACATGCGCTCATTGCTGATTATGCGCGAGTTGGGCAAGCCGGTCATTTTTGACGCCACTCACGCGGTACAACTTCCCGGTGGCGCGGATGGTGCTTCGGCCGGTCAACGTGAATATGTTGCGGCACTTTCTCGAGCGGCCGTCGCCATTGGTATTGATGGGTTGTTCTGGGAAGTCCACCCTGATCCTGAGTGTGCCCGCTGCGACGGGCCGAACTCCTTGTACCTCAAAGATCTTCAACCGATTCTGGAGTCACTGCTGGCCGTAGATGCCGTGGTGAAAAATCGATGAATACGACCAATTCTATTATAGATGTTGCTCGAAACACCCTGAAAATTGAAGCGGACGCCGTACTGGCTCTTCATGACCGAATTAATGGTGAATTTTGTCAGGCTGTTGAGTTGATTCTGGCCTGTAAAGGGCGCCTGGTGATCTCAGGTATGGGCAAGTCCGGTTTGATTTGTCAGAAAATTGCCTCCACGATGGCGTCTACTGGTACGCCTGCATTGTTTTTGCATCCTGCAGAAGGCATCCATGGTGATCTTGGTATGCTGATGAAAGGTGATGTGGTTCTGGCAGTTTCCAACTCCGGTGAAACCGAGGAGATTGTGCGTATTCTGCCGGTGATCAAGCGTTTGGGGCTGAAGCTGATTGCTATGAGTGGTAACCCCGCCAGCACCTTGGCCCGTGCCGGGGATGTATCATTGGATATCTCTGTTGACAAAGAGGCCTGCCCTCTCGGCCTGGCTCCGACCGCCAGTACAACGGCAACCTTGGCTATGGGTGATGCTCTGGCCGTTGCCTTGTTGCAGGAGAAAAATTTTCAGGCCGAGGATTTTGCGCTGTTTCATCCGGGCGGGGCGTTGGGAAAACGTCTGTTGTTGCGTGTTGAAGATTTGATGCATACGGGTGATGCGATTCCTCTGGTGGCCCAGACAACGACTGTCAAGGACGCATTGTTTGAAATTACCAATAAAAAGCTTGGCATAACCGGTGTTGTTGATGCGGATAATGGGCTGGTAGGTGTTTTCACTGATGGTGACCTGCGGCGCTGTCTTGAAGATCAACACTCCTTGGAACACTTGATGGATCAGGTTATGAGCCGACATCCCAAGCGGGTGCTGCGTTTTAATCTGGCTGCCAAAGCATTACAGTTGATGGAAGAGTACTCGATCACTTCGTTGTTTGTTTTTGAGCACGAGGAAGATGCAACCCCGGTTGGGATTATTCACCTGCATGACCTTTTGAAGGCAGGAGTGGTATGAAAAAGCGATCCATCGAAAAAGTTCGTCTGCTGTTACTGGATGTTGATGGAGTTCTGACTGATGGTCGGATCATCTATGATAATAACGGCATTGAGAGCAAAGCGTTTCATGTCCGTGATGGCCATGGTCTGAAGTTGCTGCAGCGTGCTGGAATCAAGGTTGGTATCATCACTGGGCGCAGTTCTGAGATCGTCAGCCACCGAGCTGCCGAATTGGGGATCGATATTGTCTATCAGGGGGCTAAGACCAAGCTGGAGCCGTACGAACAGATTCTTGCAGATTTGAAACTGTCTGATCAGCAGGTGGCCTATGTAGGCGACGATCTGGTCGATTTGCCGATTTTGCGTCGAGTCGGGTGTTCATTTACTGTGGCCGATGCTGTTGCTGATATCAAACCTTATGTGGACTATATCACCACGCTGCCTGGTGGTCATGGCGCTGTGCGTGAAGTGTGTGACATGCTGTTGCGGCAATCTGGTTTGTGGGATTCCGTTACGGATCGCTATTTTGACTAGCGCACCTTTCTTTACCCCTGTCGCCAATTAGTGTTATCCTTTTTCAATGACTAGACGCAATACCATACGCCGTTTTCTTGTTGCTGCACTTCTGGCTTTTTGTGCGGGATTGCTGGTGTTGGTTCTCTATTACGAGAATTTGCCGACTTCTGTTGAAATCATTGATGATGTCGTCATGGATGCTGATGTTGAGTTGACAACATTTAACTACACAGAAACCGTCGATGGCGCCAAGCATTGGACATTGACTGGTGAATCTGCGGCACATGATTTCAATCAGGAACAAACCCGGATAGACCGGGTGATGATGAAACTCTATGATCAGAAAGATATGGGCGATGTTGTGTTAACTGCTGATCAGGGCACAGCTCTTTTGTCGGATCAACAAGTTAACGTTGACGGAGATGTCGTAATAAAGTCAGATAACGGATATACGCTGTTGACGGAGCGAGCCACCTATTATGGAAATCGTTCTCAAAGTGGTGTCATTGAATCGCCGGTGGCTGTGACGATTCGTTCTGACCAGTTGGAGTTACACGGAACCGGGCTTGTTTTGGATGTTGGTTTACGCACCATGCAGTTGAATACTGATGTTTCGGCGACGTTTTATCCTGAAGCTCAAAAGGAGCAGCCTTGATGCGCTTGTTGTTTCTTATTATATGTACTGTTCTGGTAGGCTTTACACCCGCTATGGCTGAACCTGACATGGAACATGACGCCAGTCAACCGATCCATGTGACCTCACAGCGTCTCGAAGCCAACGACGCAAAAGGGTTCTTCATTTTTACCGGTGAGGTCCAGGCGCAGCAGGGCGATGTCACCATGTATGCTCACAAAATGACGATTTACTATTCGGATGGTGAGCAGAGGCAGGTTGATCGCGTTGTGGCTGAAAAAGACGTGCGCATAGTCCAGTTGAATCGGGTTGCTACGGGACAAAATGCCGTTTTCTGGCAAAAAGACGGACGGGTGGAGTTGACGGGTGATCCCCGTGTTGTCCAGGGGGAAAACGTTGTTGAGGGTGAGAAGATTATCGTTTACCTCAATGAGAGCCGTAGTATCGTTGAAGGCGGCAAGCAGGGGCGTGTTAAAGCCGTCTTTGTGCCGGGAGAATCCACCGAGTGAGCCATCTTCTCAAAGCCACAGGTCTGACAAAGTCCTATCGGCGCCGTACTGTTGTCAACGGCGTTGATCTTGAGGTTCGCTCCGGCCAGGTTATCGGGCTGTTGGGACCAAATGGAGCTGGTAAAACAACCTCTTTTTATATGATGGTTGGTTTGGTTAAACCAGATCAGGGACAGGTGTTTATTGATGATGTTGAGGTGAGCCAGTGGCCCATGTATCAACGTGCCGGCGCAGGGGTGGCTTATCTGCCTCAGGAATCTTCAGTTTTTCGTAAACTGACGGTTGAACAGAATTTGCTGGCGATTCTTGAATACCATGTCAGTGATGTTGAGCAGCGTCGTGAACGGCTGGCCACCTTGCTGGGTGACTTTCGTTTGGAGCATGTAGCAAAGTCTCCCGGGTATGCCTTATCCGGTGGCGAACGGCGACGCACGGAGATTGCTCGGGCGTTGGTGATCGATCCCCGGTTTATTCTGCTTGACGAACCTTTTGCCGGTATTGACCCGCTGGCGGTGATCGATATACAGAATATTATTCTTGATTTGAAAAAACGGGGCATCGGTGTACTGATCTCTGATCACAATGTCCGTGAAACGCTCGGCGTGTGTGACAGTGCTTACATCCTCAATGCGGGCACTATTCTCGAACACGGTACCCCTGAAGAGATCGCAACAAGTTCGACAGCACGGGAAATTTACCTTGGTGAGGATTTCCGGCTATAAAAAATACCGTGTACGTAATACACTGTAGTGAATCTAAATTATTGTTTTGAATATGTCGCCAATCCATTGACCAGGAAACAGAATGGCCCTTGAGTTACGTCAACAATTAAAACTCAGTCAACAGCTGGTAATGACACCCCAGTTACAGCAGGCAATCAAATTGCTGCAGCTGTCTCGTGTTGAGCTGGAAGAGGTGGTCAATCAGGAACTGGAAGAGAATCCAGTGCTTGAAGAAGTCTCCGAGGTTGACGAAAATCGTAAAATAGAAACTGAAGCTGTTTCGCCTGATGCAGATGAGGGCGTTCCTGATAACAATCCGGAAAAGACCCAGGAAGTTGTCGAGGCGGATGGCCTGGCTCAGATAGATGACTGGCAAACATATCTTCAGGGGGTTTTCCCAGGGGGGAAGTGTCGCCGAATCCTTCGATGATGAGGATCATCCGTCCTACGAAAACCTGCTAACCCCGAAAACCACACTGTCTGATCATCTGATGTGGCAGTTGAATCTGTCGAGTATTGCTGACCACGACAAGGTAATTGCTGCTGCAATCATTGGCAATATCGATGATGCCGGTTATTTGCGAACTCCTCTCGAAGATATCTGTCAGCAAACGGAGTCAACTCAGGATCAGGTTGAAGATGTTCTCTATCGGGTACAATCTTTTGATCCGGCAGGTGTTGCCGCACGAGATCTTCCGGAATGTCTGCAATTGCAGCTGGCCTATCTTGGCTTGAAGGGTAGTCTGGCTGAACGGATTATTACCGATTATTCCAAAGAACTCGAAGAGCGCCGCTATCCGGTCATTGCCAAGCAATGTAAAGTCAGTGTCGATGAAGTTCTTGATGCGGCTCGCTTCCTTTCAAGCCTTGATCCTCGCCCAGGTAGTCAGTTCAGTGAATCGGACATTCATTACATTACGCCGGATATTTTTGTTTATAAAGTTGCCGACGAATATGTTGTCTCCTTGAATGATGATGGTCTGGCCAATCTTAAGATCAGCTCCTATTACTCCAATGCTTTGTCTGGAAAAGAGATCGACAGCGAGACTAGTGAGTATATTCAGGAGAAGATGCGTGGTGCTTTATGGCTGATTAAAAGCATTCATCAGCGACAACGGACGATTTTCCGGGTGACAAAAAGCATCGTCAAATTTCAGCGTGAGTTTTTTGATCATGGCATCAGTTATTTGAAACCCCTGGTCTTGCGCGATGTGGCTGAAGATATCGAAATGCATGAATCGACGATCAGCCGTGTCACAACCAACAAATATGTTCAGACGCCTCAGGGGCTTTTTGAGCTGAAGTTCTTCTTTAACAGTGGAATAGGGACTACGGGTGGCGATTCCGTTGCTTCGGAGAGCGTAAAAAACCGCATTAAAGAAATAATTGCCGGTGAAGACGAGAAAAAGCCGTATTCTGATCAAAAGATTGTTAATATGTTAAAAGAGGATGGCATTGACATTGCCCGACGTACTGTTACCAAGTATCGGGAAATGTTAGGAATAGGTTCCTCTACGGCGCGTAAGCGTTTATTTTAATACACGGGTAAAGAACAAGGAGGTTTTTATGCAAATTTCAGTCACGTTTCGTCATATGGACACCAGTGAGCCGGTCCGTAATTATGTTGAAGAAAAACTTGTTCGCGTTAATAAGTATATTGAAGAACCCATCGACGCTCAGGTTGTTCTGACCGTTGAAAAAAAGATTCGTCACAATGCTGAGGTCGCTTTGGTTGCCAAAGGGGTTACCATTAAAGCCTCTGCTGAAGTGACTGATGATATGTATGCAGCAATTGACGCTGTGGTTGATAAGCTGGAACGTCAGCTCAAGCGCTACAAGGAAAAACTCAAACGTCACTCCAGCCGTAAAGGCAAAGAGCGTGACCTGACGAAGACCATTTATGAAGCAGCCAGTGTTGAGGAAGGCCATCCAGAGCCAAAGGTTATCCGCAGCCACAGCTTCTCCATCAAGCCAATGTCAGTTGATGAAGCGGTGATGCAAATGGATTTGCTGCAAAAGGAGTTCCTGGTTTTTACCGATGATGACACCGAAGAGGTGAACGTTATTTATCGTCGCAAAGATGGTAACTACGGTCTGATTGTCCCGAAAAGCTAATTATTCAGCGCGGGGAGCTTGCTCCCCGCGCTGATCTCTTTTGTTGTGTGATTATGAAAATTGTTGAATTGCTAGATCCTGCTGCTGTTGAAGCCGATATTCAATCGGTGACTAAAAACGAGGTATTGGCTGAGATGACCGATGTGTTATTGCGCTCAGCTAAAGATCTCAATCGTGAAGACGTCTTATCGGTTCTTCTCGAACGTGAACGTCTTGGCAGCACCGGTATTGGTGAAGGCGTGGCCATTCCCCACGGTAAGCTCAAAAAGATTGATCAGCTGATTCTGGCTTTTGGGCGTAGTCGTAAAGGGGTTGATTTTGATTCTATGGATGGCAAACCGGCACACCTTTTCTTTTTATTGCTGGCCCCCGAAGAATCGATCAGTGTCCATTTGAAAACCTTGGCGCGTATCTCTAAATTGCTCAAAGATACCGACGTGCGAGACCGGTTACTCATGGCAACGAGTGGTGAGGAGATCTACGAGATTATCCGTGTAGAAGAAACAACCTGAAACGATAGGTGAAGAGCATGGCGCAGTTGAGTGTACGTGAGTTGCTGGAAGAGCAGAACACTGGATTGGAACTCGAAGTGCTGGCTGGTGCTGACGGTCTTCACAAATGTATTGAATCACATCGCATTCAAAAACCTGGATTAGCTTTAGCTGGTCATCTCAGTTATCTCCATCCGAACCGCCTGCAGATTCTTGGCTCCACTGAGCTTAGCTATCTTGAAAAACTTACCCCGGAAACCGCCGCTGCAAATGTTGAGCAGCTCTGTTCTCTGGGGTTTTCCTGTCTGATCATCACCAAAGGGCAAACCCCGCCGAAAGTTTTATTGAATATGACCGAACAGTACGCGATCCCTCTGTTGCGTACCCAGATGAAAAGTTCGGCTTTTATTTCTTTAATCACCAAATTTCTTGAAGAGCGTTTACTGCCGTCGACATCCGTCCATGGTGTTCTGGTCGATGTGTTTGGGGTAGGAGTGCTTCTTATGGGACAAAGTGGTATCGGCAAAAGTGAATGTGCTTTGGATCTGGTTTTGCGTGGGCATCGGCTTGTGGCGGATGACGTGGTCAAAGTCCGGACGAAGTTGCCGGCTGTGTTGTTTGGCGAGGGCAGCGATCTGCTTCATTACCATATGGAAATTCGTGGTTTGGGGATCATCAACATCAAACATCTGTTCGGTGTTGCTGCTATCCGTGAGCGAAAGAAAATTGACGTCGCTATGGAATTGCAGGAATGGGACGATGAAGCCACGTATGACCGCCTTGGCTTGGATGAACAGCATTACGAGTTGTTGGGTATAAAAGTTCCGCTGTTGAGGATTCCGGTCTGTCCGGGGAGAAATATCTCCACCATTATTGAAGTTGGTGCACGCAATCAACTTCTTAAAGAGATGGGCTACAATTCTGCACGTGAATTTCAGGATCGCCTGGAAAAACGGATGGCTGAAGTGGCTCAGCTACATTCACACGTTATTATTGGTGACAATCTGGAGTAGCGATTGTGAGGTTTATTGTCATTACCGGTTTGTCCGGTTCGGGAAAATCAACTGCAGCTAAAGTCCTCGAAGATGAGGGTTTTTATGTTATTGATAATTTTCCTCTGACCTTGTTGCCGACGTTCTTTGAGCAGGGGGGAGGAAATGTCGTCGATTCGGTCGGTGTGGCGATCGTTATGGATGTGCGTAATCCCCATTTTGTCACGGGCTATGAACAGATTTTTGCCGCAGTGCGTCAGGCTGGTCATGAGCCGGAAATTTTCTTTTTTGACGCTGCAGACGATGAATTGATCCGGCGCTTTTCAACAACACGTCGTCGTCATCCCTTGTCCAATTACAGCACGGTGTCTGCAGCGATCTGCCAAGAGCGCAGCCTGCTGCAGCCGTTACGTGATATTGCAACGGTAGTCTTTGATACCTCTTTGTTGTCGGTTCATCAGCTCAAGGCGGCCGTGTTGAGAACGCTGCATGGGTCTCCCGATGCCGGGGTGCCTATGAGTATCCGCTTGCAATCTTTTGGTTTTCGCTACGGTGTTCCTCTTGAGTCAGATCTGGTCATTGATGTTCGATTCCTGCCGAACCCTCACTACGATGAGTCCTTGCGGCCGTTGACGGGCTGTGACAAGCCTGTGCGTGATTTTGTACTTGGCCAACAGGAATCCCAGGAGTTTCTTCAGAGGACCCAATCGTGGCTTGATTTTCTCATTCCACGCTACCGGCGTGAAGGGAAACGCTATTTGACCATCTCTATTGGTTGTACGGGAGGGCACCACCGTAGTGTTGCTCTTGTCGAAGCATTACGGGATTGTCTCAAAGAATCACAAGATGTTACCATCACTCATCGCGACCTGATAAAGGAGGAAGGATGATAGGATTGGTCATTGCCACACATGCCGATTTGGCCGCACAGTTACTGGAAGCGGCGCAGGGCATTATTGGCCCGGTGAGTCGTGCCCGTACCATGTGTCTTGATAAACAATGTGATCCTGAGGCTCTTGCGCAGCAGATGGCGCAACTGATTGCTGAGGTGGGAAGTGACGGTGATGGTGTTTTGGTGATGACCGACATGTTTGGCGGCACTCCCGCGAATGTTGCTGCACGGTTTTTATCTGATCCCGACATTGAAGTGATTAATGGGGTGAACCTGCCGATGCTGTTGAAATTTCCGAGTGGTCGGCAGTCTAAAACACTGGCTGAACTGACTCTATTCCTACAGGACTATGGACAAAAAAGTGTCGTTGTCTCTCGTGACCTGATTGGGTGTGGGATCAGCTGATGTCGATTGTGTTGGCACGTGTTGATAATCGACTGATCCATGGTCAGGTTTTGGAAGCCTGGGTTCCCCATGTTCAGGCGGATTGCCTGATTGTCGTCGACGATGTTGTTGCTCAGGATCCGTTTCGCAAGCAGTTGATGGTTGCTGTCGTTCCGGGTGAATTGGATGTTGAAGTTTGTTCTCATGCTGAAGTCGATCAATTGTGTTCAGCCCATCTCCTCGATTCACGCAATGTGATTGTATTGTTTTCAACACCGCAAGATGCGCTTCAAGCCTACCGTGAAGGGATTCATTTCACTCGCTTAAATCTCGGTAATATGCACGCTCAAGAAGGGAAACGCTGTTTGTCCCGCACACTGTTTGTCGGTCCTGAAGATCAAGACGATCTCAATGCACTGTGTCAACTCGGGGTGATGATTTCCGCTCAATGTATTCCGACGGATCGCGCCATGCGCTGGGATTGTCATGACGAGGAACTCAAGGGGTAGGTTGTGATCTTGGCGTGGCTGGGTGTTCTCTGTGTAATTCTCCTTTGTGGACTGGACCGAACGGCCATTGGCCAATTTCAATTTGGACGGCCGTTGGTATGTTCTGCTGCTGCCGGATATCTGCTGGGGGTGTTTCCCGCAGCTTTTCAGTTGGGCTTGATGATGGAGCTGCTCTGGCTGATGCGTGTTCCGGTGGGGGCCGCCGTTGCCCCTGATGATACCAGCGCCACCCTGGGGGGGGTCGTTCTGCTGTACTTTTTTTCTTTTGGCACCACCCAGCAGGACTTGGTGCTGGTGGTTGCAGTGGCCGTGGTTGCTCTGGTGACGGCGGAAATCGGTAAATTGCTTGATATCCGTACTCGCCACCAGAACGAAAAACGCTTTCAGAATGCGGTTTCCCATCTTGCCGGTCAGCAGTGGTCTGTTCTTCAGCAAAACCATTTACGTTGCACCGTGCTTTTCGCTATGGCGTCCCTGATGTCCGTGGTGTGTGTGGTTGCCGTGGGTGGTCTGCTTTTAACCTTCGTGTTGCCATGGCTGATGCCCCTTGCAGATGGGCATCCGGCTCTGCTGGTTGTAGTGTTTCCTCTCGTTGGTATTGCGGCGATGATGGCGGTATTACAGGTTCGAAAGACGATCCCCCTGTTTGTCAGCGGTTTTTTATTGACCTACGGTCTTTTGCAATTGTTGGAGCTGTAGCCATGGCTATTGAACCGTTGCCTAAAGGACGTTTGTGCCTTTTAAGCCTACGCAGCCTCTTGCTGCAATGTTCTTGGAATTTTAAGCAATTTCAGGGTTTGGGTTGGGTGTATCTCCTGTTGCCGGAGTTGCGCCGCTTATATCCTGCTGATCGCACGTTGCGGCCGATTGTTCAACGCTATTTAGGCTACTTTAACAGTAATGTTTTTTTGGTGCCGACCATTGCCGCGGCTGTGTTGTCGCTGGAGAGACGCCAACGGCTTGAAGAGCCGGTTCCCATGTCACCCCAAGCGTTTACTGAAGCTGTGATGGCTCCCTTTGCGGCTGCAGGGGATGCGTTTTTCTGGGGAGGGCTGCGTCCTTTGTGTTGCGCTGTTGCCGTTGTTGTCGGTAGCTTGGGCTATTGGTGGTCACCCGTGCTGTTTCTGCTTTTGTTCAATATCCCGGCGCTGTTTGTTCGCCTGGTCGGCCCGTGGCTTGGTTATCAACATGGAGTCATGGTGGTTCAGCTTCTGCAAACGTATAGGATTGCTGATGCTGCGTTCGTTTTTAAGCGTTTAGCTGTTGTTATGCTTGGTGCTGTCGCCGCAGTGCTTTGCCATCAGATAGATATGGTGTCACCTTATACCGGGGCCATGGTTCCTGTTGTTTTAGCTGGTGTGATTGGTTGTACTTTTATTCTACGTCAGGGAATTCCTTTGTATCTTGTGATTTTAGGTCTTCTCGGATGTGTCGGCGTTGTTGATCAATTTTTTTTATAGGAGCCTTTTAAAAAGGTACGTGGAGCCCATGGATGGGTGATCATAATAGCCGGGGGTGTTGACCTGCCGATGGTTTTATAAGGTTTTGAACGTCACAGTAGTCTAAACCGTGTTAGCAAATAGTCCCGGACGTTTTTTTGCTAAAAACTGATAGGATAGATTTTTCATGCAAGTAAAGAAAACCATAGAAATTACCAATCGTCTTGGACTCCATGCACGTGCTGCCGCCCAGTTTGTTCAAGTCGCCGGGCAATACGCCGCTGAAGTCTTTGTTGATAAAGATGGTTTTGAGGTTAATGGTAAAAGCATCATGGGGATTTTGATGCTTGCCGCTCCCAAGGGGACACTCATCGAAATTCGCACAGAAGGTGAGGATGCCCAACAGGCAATGGATGGTCTGGAGAAATTAATTCATGACAAATTCGGTGAAGAGTAAACAGGCAGAGCACTATCATGCTGTTGCGGCTTCTCCTGGTATTGCCATAGGAGAAGTCTACTTGCTCGATCGTCAACGAGTAAGCGTTGTCGAATATGATATTTCCGACGAGCAAATATCTGTGGAAATCGATATTTTCCATGCCGCTGTCGAAAAATCGCGTCAGCAACTTCGCGACATCCAGCAACAATTATCCCACCATACCCAGTCGGAACATTTTTACATCATCGACACTCAGCTGATGATTCTCGATGACGAGATGCTTCTGAGGGGGACGACAGGGTTTATCCAGGAAAAACAGATAAATGCATCGGCAGCCTTAAAGCGAGTTCTAAAGCAATTTAAAAAGACATTCGAGTGTATTGAGGATGAGTATCTCAGGGAGCGCGGTTCCGATATTGAGTTGGTCGGGGAGCGGATTTTGCGCAATATCCGCGGTAAAAACCAGCAGCAGATACAGAACCTTGACCGTAAGTCGATTGTCGTTGCCCACGACCTGTCTCCTGCCGATACCCTGCAGATGGACAAGGAGCAGGTGATCGGTTTTGTGACGGATCTTGGGGGACGGACGTCCCATACGGCAATCCTGGCTCGCTCTTTGGGCCTGCCTGCGGTGGTAGGTCTTGAAACGATTACCTCTACAGTTTCAACTGGGATGGCCATCATCATTGACGGTAGTCATGGCGAGGTGATCCTCAATCCTGACCCGGCAACACTGCAGGAGTACCTGGAAAAGAAACGACGCTACGAATTTTATCAGCAACATCTTCAAACTTTCTGTGCGCTACCCGCCTGTACCGCTGATGGCGTTAAGGTCACGCTTCAGGCGAATATTGAGCTGCCCGATGAGGCGGATATTGCCCTGAAAAACGGTGCCACGGGGATCGGTCTGCTGCGCACCGAATTCATGTACATGGCCCGGTCAACCCCGCCGTCGGAGCAGGATCAGTTTGAAGGGTACAAAGCTCTGGTGGAAAAGATCCATCCATCCCCAGTGACTATCCGCACTTTGGATGTTGGTGGGGATAAATTTGTTCAGGATCTCAGTTTGCAGGATGAGGCCAATCCGGCCATGGGCTTACGCTCAATTCGCCTGTCTTTACACGAAAAGCATCTTTTTCGTATCCAGTTGCGGGCAATTTTACGTGCATCCGCCTATGGTCGTGTCCGTTTATTGTTTCCGATGATCTCCGGTGTGGCCGAAGTGCGCGCCTGTCGCAAGATTCTTGCTGAAGTCATGGATGAATTACGCAAGGAACACGTTGCGTTCGATGAAAACCTTCCTGTCGGGATCATGATTGAAACTCCTTCGGCGGTTTTTCTGGCAGACCTTTTGGCCCGCGAGGTAGACTTTTTTTCAGTCGGTACCAATGATCTGATTCAATACTGTCTGGCTGTTGATCGCAGCAATGAACATGTGGCTTATCTTTATGATCCCTGCCATCCGGCGATTCTCAGGGCCTTGAAAACAATTTCTGATGCGGCCAGACAAGCGGGGATTTCAGCATCTATTTGTGGTGAGATGGCGGCAGAGCCCATGTATAGTTTGGTCTTACTGGCTATGGGATATACTGATATGTCCATGAACAGTTGCGGGTTGTCGCGCGTCAAGAAGATCATGCGTCAATGGCATTCAGCGGATGGTCATGCCCTTCTTGAACAGATTCTCTCTCGATCCACCGCCACACAGATTGCTGCGGATCTACGCCAGACCGTCCTGCGCCATTTTCCCGACGATATGCAGGAATGGGAGATTTGATGAATTTCTGGTGCTTGTTGTGTTTTTCTCGGGGATAAAAGAGATCTTCTCTTTTTCCGAGGATTGCGAGCCTCTTGTAAAAATGTTCTCTGGACCCACAGGGCAATGCATTATTGGATTGCTGGCCCATTGAGAATGACATATACTCTCATCCGAATTTTAGAGTGAAAGGGATTTTTCCATGCCAATGACAGACTTTATGTTTACCTCGGAATCGGTCAGTGAAGGCCATCCCGATAAGATGGCGGATCAGATTTCTGATGCGATCCTTGATGCGATCCTGGCCCAGGATAATACGGCACGTGTCGCCTGCGAAACGCTGGTAACCACCGGTATGGCCATGCTGGCCGGTGAAATTACCACCCATGCTCGTATTGACTATGCCGATATTGTTCGCCAAACAATCCGTGAGATCGGTTATGTTGGTAGCGATGTAGGTTTTGACGCGGATACCTGTGCGGTTATGACGTCACTGGATCGCCAGTCTCCTGATATTTCTCAAGGCGTTACTGCCGGGGAAGGGCTTCACAAAGAACAGGGTGCCGGTGATCAGGGCCTGATGTTTGGTTTTGCTTGCAACGATACGCCGCAATTGATGCCGATGCCAATTGTTTATGCGCACAATCTTACCCAACGCCTGTCTGCGGTGCGTAAAGAGGGGGTTGTTGATTTTCTTCGCCCTGATAGCAAATCGCAGGTGTCGATTGAGTATATTGACGACAAGCCGTCACGCATTGATGCTGTTGTTGTCTCGACTCAGCATGCTCCTGAAGCGACTCTGGCCCAGATCGAAGAAGCCGTCATGGAGGAAGTTGTCAAAAAGGTTCTTCCTGTTGATCTTCTCGATGCCAAAACCAAGTATTACATCAATCCGACGGGCCGCTTTGTTGTTGGTGGCCCGATGGGTGACTGCGGTCTGACTGGTCGTAAGATTATTGTCGACACTTATGGTGGGCAAGGGTCTCATGGTGGTGGTGCCTTTTCCGGTAAAGATCCTTCCAAGGTTGATCGCAGTGCGTCCTATATGGCGCGTTACGTGGCGAAGAATGTTGTCGCTGCCGGTCTGGCCGAAAAATGCGAAGTTCAGATTGCTTATGCGATCGGTGTTGCTGAACCGGTCAGTGTCATGATTAATGCGTTCGGAACCGGGGTGATTGCCTCGGACCAGATTGCCCGCATTGTTCAGGAAGAGTTTGATCTGCGTCCGGCTGGTATTATTGAAACCTTGGACCTGTTGCGGCCGATTTATCGTCCGACAGCGTCTTATGGCCATTTTGGTCGTGAACTGCCAGACTTTACCTGGGAAAAAACCGATCGGGTGGCGTCACTACGCAGTCGCGCTGGCCTTTAAGTGATTTCCGGCCAGACCCTAAGTGGGTCTGGCCGGCTTGTTCTCCATGTCCCGCAGGAAACTTCGATCTGACCTTGATACGATGACTTGCTGCGATCCTACCTATGATCTTTCTATTGTCATCCCCGTTTTCAATGAACAGGACGCGTTGCCTGGATTGTTTGCTGCATTGGAATCTCAGGTTGGCCTGTCTCTGGAGATAATTTTCAGTGATGGTGGTTCTGAAGATCGTTCCACGGCATTGATTGATACGTACCGCTTGAGTTCTCGTCACCGGGTTGTGTTGACACGGGGGGAGCGAGGGCGGAGCTGTCAGTTGAATCGTGGCGGACAGCTTGCTCATGGCACCTGGATGCTGTTTTTGCATGCTGATAGCGTTTGGTCGCAAGCGGATCTGTTTTTCCGAGCCGTGCAGACCCTGAATGATGAACGGCAGAGGGAAGACGGTCCGGTTGCCGGTCATTTTTCTTTGAGGTTCAGCGGTGAAGCACTGCGTCCCCGTTTTTATCGTTATCTGTCTGAGAAAGCCGCGTTGAATTTGCCGGGCACCATCTTTGGTGATCAAGGGATGATGCTCCACCGAACCACTTGGCATGACCTGAATGGTTACGATGAAACTCTGCCTGTTCTTGAAGATGTTGAGCTGGTGGAGCGACTTTCACGTTCGGGACGTATGATTTCTTTGCCTGGCGTGCTGATCACTTCCAGCCGCCGTTACGAAGAGGACGGTCGACTGTACCGGCAGTTTCTCAACGCACTTTTACTCGTGATTTTTGCCAGCGGTCAACGCTCTTTATTGCCGGTGGCCATGGGCAGCTATCGCTCTGATCACGGTATTGCCCGCGCCTTGATTGTTCTGATGCAACGACTATGGCAATTGCCCCTGTCCGCGTGGTGGTGTTTCTGGTATTGTTGCGGATCTGCCGTGGTGCGCTATCTTTGGGTTGTCCCATTTCGCGTGTATTGGTGGCGGGGTGGTTCGCCGCGATTGGCGCGAAAGCTGGTCAGTCGCTGGAACGTGACAATTCTCACTGTGCTCGATCGCCGTTTGTGCCATAGTGCGGCAGCTGTTACGCTTATTATTGTGTTTTATCTGACGGTTCTGTTGTCTTTGCCATGGTGTGCGGATAGCGTGTTCCGTCGTCGTTTATCATCTGTTAAAGGAGAGATTGATGAGTTCGATGTCTGAAGAATCGATTGTTAAAGATATGGCTCTGGCTGGCTGGGGTCGCAAAGAGATCACCATCGCTGAAACGGAAATGCCCGGTTTGATGGCGGTGCGTGAGGAGTATCAGGCACAAAAGCCTCTCAAGGGCGCACGTATCTCCGGTTCATTGCATATGACGATTCAGACTGCTGTACTTATCGAGACTCTGGTCGCGCTTGGTGCTGATGTGCGGTGGGCCAGCTGCAACATCTTTTCCACTCAGGATCATGCCGCAGCAGCTATTGCAGAGACTGGTGTTCCGGTCTTTGCTTACAAAGGGGAGTCTCTCGAAGAGTATTGGGAGTTTACCAAGAAGACGCTGTCCTTCCCTGACGGCCCGACTATGATTCTCGATGATGGCGGTGATGCGACATTGCTGGTGCATCGTGGGGTTGCCCGTGAAAAGGAATATGAAGCCTCCGGCACACTTCCTGAGATTTGTCAGGATCATGAAGAGGTTCAGATTCTTGATACGTTACTGAACAAAACCCTGCAGGAGGACCCGCAGTTCTGGCGGAAAATCTCTGCCAATCTGATCGGAGTAAGCGAAGAAACAACCACCGGTGTTCATCGCCTTTACCAGATGGCCCGTGATAACGTCTTGATGTTCCCGGCGTTCAATGTCAATGATTCTGTGACCAAAAGTAAGTTTGATAACCTCTATGGTTGCCGCGAGTCGCTGATCGATGGCATCAAGCGGGCCACCGACGTGATGGTAGCTGGGAAGCAGTGCGTGGTGCTTGGTTATGGCGATGTCGGAAAAGGCTGTGCTCAGGCTT
This sequence comes from Desulfuromonas acetoxidans DSM 684, assembly GCF_000167355.1. Lineage (NCBI taxonomy): Bacteria > Pseudomonadati > Thermodesulfobacteriota > Desulfuromonadia > Desulfuromonadales > Desulfuromonadaceae > Desulfuromonas > Desulfuromonas acetoxidans. Next base: position 26,164 of record NZ_AAEW02000003.1, on the reverse strand, counting down.
TTCGTGGTATGGGAGCCATGGTTTCGGTGACGGAAATAGATCCGATCTGTGCGCTGCAGGCATGCATGGAGGGCTTCAACGTTGTTGACATGGATGAAGCCTGCCGTTGGGGAGATATTTTTGTAACAACAACCGGTAACGTTGATGTGATCAATCGTAGTCATATGGACCAGATGAAAGATCAGTCTATTGTCTGCAATATCGGCCATTTTGATTCTGAAATTCAGGTGGAATCTCTGTTTAGCGATGACACTCTGACTGTTCATGAAATCAAGCCGCAAGTTGATCAGATTGAATGGCCCGATGGCAAGCGCATTACGCTGCTCGCCCGTGGCCGGCTGGTTAATCTCGGCTGTGCCACTGGCCACCCCAGCTTTGTTATGAGTAACAGCTTTGCGAATCAGGTGCTGGCACAGATCGAATTGTGGCTCAACAACGATCAGTATGGGAAGCAGGTTTATGTGTTACCGAAGGTGCTGGATGAAAAGGTGGCCCGTTTGCATCTTGGTAAGCTTGGAGCCAAACTGACCACGCTGACCCAGAAGCAGGCTGATTATTTGGATATTAAGGTTGAAGGTCCTTATAAGCCAGAGCACTATCGTTATTAACAAGATGCTAAAAATTCAAATCGGGGCTTTTGACCAAGCAGGTATTTGAATGCCCACCCTTGATTTTGATCGCTGCTGTTAAGGAAACCCTGAAGCGATTTTTGTCTTGATGAGTACAAACACAACCGGCGCACAGCTCATGCTGTGCGCCGGTTGTGTTTTTCGAGGTTTAATCGCGCGTGGATAACAGCAGGAATAGTCCGACCAGGGCGAAGATAATATTGGCCGCCCAGGCCGCGATGAATGGTGGCAGAACCGTCGAATAGCCCAGAGCGATAAGCGTTGATTGAACGATGAAAAACGAAATGCCGATCAATACGCTGATGGAGATTCCCAGAGACAGGTTGACATTGCGACTCTTCTGTAACGCAAAAGGGATGGCCAGAAAGGCCATGATGATGCAGGCAAACGGGGTTGAGAGCCGCGAATGCATATCAACGCGGTAGCGGGTTGCATCCAGGCCTTCTCGTTGCATTTGGGTGCTTATTTTTGAGAGTTGAGTAAAACTCAACTCTTCGTTTTTGCCTGACACTGTACCGAAATCTTCCGGCGTTTTCTTTAGCGGCAGCAGGCGTAAATTCTCTTCTTTCTGCGCGGTCAGTTGACGGCTTTGTGGGTCGAAGTGACGCACGGTCACGTGTTCGGCCTGCCACTGGTCCTCTTTGAATGTGGCAGCTTGCGCCTCAATGCGTGTTAACAGGTTCAATTGACTGTCTACCAGGTAGAGGGAGATCCCGCGCAGCTGTTTCTTTTCAGGCAGAGCCAGTTGGATATGGTACAGCGTGTTGGCTTCGCGGAACCACAGGTCGTTGCGCTTGGCCAGCATTTGCGTCTTTCCCTTAACCTCGGTACGAAAAATATGGTTGGAGCGCTGGGTACCGACGGGGACGAGAAATTCATTTAACGCAAAGTTGATTCCGGTTAACAGGACTGCAGTCACAAGAAAAGGCGTAACAATGCGTTGTAAGCCTATGCCACCGGCACGCATTGCGGTTAACTCATTGGTCTTGGTAAATCCGCCCAGAGTCAAAAATGTTCCCAGCAGGATTGTCAGGGGAAGCATCTGCGAAACAATCAGTGGAATCTTCCAGGCAAAATAAGCGATATAGAGGTGGGCCGCTGCCTCATGTTCAAGAAAGTCATCCACTTTTTCAAAAAAATCAACGAGCAGGTAGATGCCGACAAAAGCGGCCAGCGACAGGCTGGTGATTTTGGTGAATGTGGTGAGAAGGTAGCGCTGAATCAGTGTCATGACCGATCCTTTTTGCGATAGAAGATTGCAGACAGGCCATCGTAGAACAGGGTTGCCGCTCCGCTGCCGGGCAGGGGCCGTTCCTGGGCTGCCCGGATCAGTAGCAGGATGCCGACAACGATGAAAGCGACGCTTGGTCCCCACAGGCTGCCCAGCAGGGGCCAGTTGTTTTCCTGGACCATGGTCTTGGCGACGGACAGACACAAGTAATAGAGCAGGAAGATAAACAGAGCGACGGAAAAACCGCCCCCTTTTGGGGAACGATGGGAACGTATTCCCAGTGGGACCGCCAGCAGAGCAAAAATCAACGGTGAAAAGGGTAGGACCAATCGTTCCATCAATTCAACACGGCGCTCTCGCTGCTTCTCTTCAGAAAGTTCAGGGTCTGCCTGCATTAAGGCCTTGGTTGTCATCTCTTTGGGTTTGAGGTTAAGAGACTTCTCCTCTTTGTCGGCTGTATTCAGGCTCAGGTTGACATCGTAGCTTTGGAAATCCACTACCTGATAAGACCGTTTTCCGGAGCGGATCACCGGGCGGTGAATCGAGCCGTCTCTTAAGTGCATCAATAAGCTGCCATTGGTGCGATCAGAGCGGATTTCACCGCGTTGGGCGACAATGATTGAGGGGGTGTTGCCCATCCTTTCATCGCTGATAAACACGCCGGTCATGGTGTTGGTCTGATTATCAACATCATTGGCATACATCATCAGTCCGTCAAACTCTTCATTGAAAATCTGTGGTTGCAGAGCGACGGCGGCTTTACTGTAGGCAATATCGATCAACCGTTGCTTGAGCTTAACGCGACCGGCCGGTTCGGCGACCAAGGTCAAGTAGGCTGTAAAGCCACACACAAGAAGGGCGATAATCAGTACCGGTTGGGATAGCCGATAAAGGCTGAAGCCGGCCGCTTTCATAGCGACGATCTCACTGTCGGCAGAGAGGCGACCAAAGGCCAGCATAACGGCCAGAAGGAATGACAATGGTACCGTGATAACAAAGAACGACGGCAGCAGGCAGGCAAAGAGGTGCAGAATTTCGCTGACCGCAACTCCTTTATCAACAACCATCTCGATCAGTTTCAATAAACGACTCAGCAAAAGAACAAAAGTAAATAACACCAGGCTGAGCAGAAACGGAGCGATGATTTCCCGCGAAATATATGTTTGTAAACGTAGTGAGGACATAACCGCAGGATGGTATTACAGTTGCGAAAAATTGTAAACTTCTGCGTCTTTAAAAGGATGTTTTTCCTTGCGATGGGGCAGGGGCTATGTTATTTAAGCGCGGTACGTTAAACGACGCACGTCTTCATGGTTACAAGCGTGGTGTTTACCAGTGGGGTAAATGACGATAGCGAGCTTTCATGGAGGCGGAGGTTAAACCACGTGAAATGAGAGGAAAAACAATGGCAAAAGTTACAATGAAGCAGCTGCTGGAAGCGGGCGTTCACTTTGGTCACCAGACCAAGCGTTGGAACCCGAAAATGAAACCTTACATTTTCGGTGCTCGTAATGGAATTTACATCATCGATCTGCAACGGACTGTTCGTTATTTCCGTTCGGCATACAACTTTGTAAAAAGCGTTGTCGAAAATGGCGACAGCATTCTGTTCGTCGGTACCAAGAAGCAGGCGCAGGATTCCATTCGTGAAGAAGCTGATCGCGCGGGTCAATACTATGTTAATCATCGCTGGCTCGGTGGTATGCTGACCAACTTCGCAACGATCAAGGGTAGCATCGACCGCCTGAAAAAAATTGAAACCATGTCTGAAGACGGCACGTTTGAGCTGCTGACCAAAAAAGAGTGTCTGCAACTTGATCGTGAACGGATTAAGCTGGAGAAAAACCTTGGTGGTATCAAGGGCATGACCAAGCTTCCGGGCGCAATGTTTGTCATTGACCCCAAGAAAGAGGCCATTGCTGTTTGTGAAGCCAAAAAACTCGGCATTCCTGTTGTTGCTGTTGTCGACACCAACTGTGATCCGGATGAGATTGATTACATCATCCCCGGTAATGACGATGCTATTCGCGCGATTCGCCTGTTTGTTTCCAGCATGGCGGATGCTAGCATCGAAGGTGCTCAGGCACGTGAAGCGGCGATCTGCTCTGAAAACGAGGGCGCAGCAGCGGCTGAAAAAACTGCTGAAGTGGTTGAAGGCGAAGCTAAAGAAGCCTAGGCCACATGTGTCAGGTAGGATTGAAAGCGACCAGGCATCTGGTCGCTTTTTTCACGTCTTTATAGTGTATAAACGATTTAATCGACGATTTTATGTTAAGAATGTTCCCACAGATAGTGGAACAGGAGGCGAATTATGGCTAAGATTACTGCATCAATGGTTGCTGAACTGCGTTCCAAGACCGGCGCAGGGATGATGGATTGTAAAAAAGCTCTGGGTGAAACGGACGGAAACGTTGAGGAAGCGATCGATTTTCTTCGTAAAAAAGGTTTGTCTGCTGCTGCCAAAAAATCCGGCCGTGTGGCTGCCGAAGGCGCTATTGTTGCTGCAGGTGAAGGTTCGGTCGGTGTCTTGGTTGAGGTAAACGCCGAGACTGACTTTGTTGCTAAAAACGATGCATTCTGCAATTTCTCTTCTGCTGTTGCAGGTGTTGTTGCCGATTCGGCACCGGCAGACCTTGATGCACTCAAAGCGCTGCCGTTCCCCGGTACCGGGCGAAATGTCGGCGATGAGTTGACCCATCAAATTGCGACAATCGGTGAGAATATCAATATTCGCCGTTTTGTCCGTAGTGAAGTTACCTCCGGTGTTGTTGAATCTTATATTCACGCCGGCGGGAAAATAGGTGTTCTGGTTGAACTGCAGACTGAAAAAGCTGATGATCCTGCTGTTGCTGCAACCGCACGTCAAATCGCGATGCATGTTGCTGCTGCCAGTCCTCAATATTTGTGCCGCGATAATGTTCCTGAGGATGTTGTTGAAAAAGAAAAAGACATCATGCGTGTCAAGGCCAAAGAGAGTGGCAAGCCGGACAATATCATTGATAAAATTATCGTCGGTCAGATCAACAAGTTTTTCGGCGAGATCTGTCTGCTCGAGCAGGCCTTTGTCATTGACCCGGATCAGAAGGTCAACAAAGTTGTCGAAGCTTTGGCCAAGCAGATTGGCGCTGATGTGACGTTGGTAAACTATGAGCGTTATCAGCTCGGCGAAGGTATTGAGAAGCGCGCCGACGATTTTGCTGCTGAGGTTGCTGCTCTGACCAAATAATTCTACGTTCGTCTAAGAGGTGGATTGATGTCCGACAAAGGCCCGAAATTTAAGAAAATATTGCTCAAACTTAGCGGAGAAGCTCTGGCCGGTGACAATGGTTATGGGATTGATCCTGAGATCATCAATGGCATTGCCGGTGAGATTCGAGAAGTCATCGATCTTGGCGTGCAGGTTGCTCTGGTCATTGGCGGCGGCAATATTTTCCGCGGTCTGGCGGCATCTTCTGCCGGCATGGATCGTGCCAGTGCTGATTACATGGGGATGTTAGCAACCGTCATGAACAGCCTGGCACTCCAGGATGCGTTGGAAAAGGTCGATGTGATTACCCGGGTACAGTCTGCTATTGAAATGCGTGAGATTGCTGAACCCTATATTCGACGCCGTGCTGTACGCCACCTTGAAAAGGGACGTGTGGTGATCTTTGCTGCTGGAACCGGTAACCCGTATTTCACGACGGATACGGCTGCCAGTTTGCGGGCGATGGAGATCGGTGCCGAGGTGATTCTCAAGGCAACCAAGGTGGACGGTGTTTTTGATGCTGATCCGGCGAAGAACCCTGCAGCGAAGAAATATGATTCTCTTTCCTATCTGGATGTTCTCCAGAAGGGACTGCAGGTGATGGATGCTACAGCGACCTCGTTGTGTATGGATAATGACCTGCCGATCCTGGTTTTCAATCTGACCCAACCTGGAAACATCAAAAAGGTTGTGCTGGGAGATCCGATTGGCACTATCGTCAAAGGAGAGTCATAAATGGTTAAGGACATCATGTCAAAAGAGCGCAAGTCTATGGACGGCGCCATTGATGCTCTCAAGCGAGAGTTGAGCAAAGTCAGGACCGGGCGAGCTTCCGTTTCGTTGCTTGATGAAGTGTGTGTTGATTATTACGGCACACCGACACCGTTAAATCAGGTTGGAACGCTTTCGGTTCCTGAGGCACGACTGATTACGATCCAACCCTGGGAAAAGAATCTGCTGCCGGAAATTGAAAAAGCGATTTTTAAATCAGACTTGGGGCTCACACCTTCGTCTGATGGTGATCTGATCCGAATTTCGATTCCCCCTTTGACCGAAGAACGCCGTAAAGAGATGGTCAAACTGGTCAAGTCCAAGAGTGAAGAAACGAAGATCAGTATTCGCAGCAGTCGCCGTGATGGTAACGATGCATTGAAGAAACTCGAAAAAGACAAAGAAATTACTGAGGATGATCTTAAGCGATCTGAAAAAGAGATGCAGGATCTGACCGATAAGTATGTGCAAAAATGTGATGATATTGTCGCTGAAAAAGAAAAAGAGCTGATGGAAGTATAAAAAACGACACGCTCTGTTGATAAAACAAAGGGGACTCTCAAGGGGGTCCCCTTTATTGTTGGTTTTTTCTCAATCAATTGAGCTGTTCTATTGCCCCCGCTTCAGGTTCATGCTAAATTTTCATGCTCTTATGATAAGGCGTTCAATCCTGGAATCTTCAGTCGTCGCTTTGTCATTACGCATTCAGATGAGAATGAAGGAAAAGGTCTATGGCTCTGCCTGAACATATTGCCATTATCATGGATGGGAATGGCCGTTGGGCGCAACGGCGAGGTTTGCCGCGTATTGCCGGACATCAGCAGGGAGTGTCAACGGTTCGCTCTGTTGTCGAAGAGTGCTCAACGCTGGGCATTCGTTATTTGACGCTTTATGCCTTTAGTTCGGAAAACTGGTCACGCCCTGATGACGAAGTGCAGTCGCTTATGGCTCTGCTCGGTCAGTATCTCAGTAGTGAATTGCCCCTGTTGTTGAAGCACTGTATCCGCTTTCGTGTGATTGGCGATTTAAGTCGTTTGCCGCAAGAGATTCGTGCTTCGCTTGAACAAACGATCAATGAAACCAGCGATAACCCGGGATTAACGTTAACCCTGGCATTATCTTATGGTTCGCGCGATGAAGTGCTGCGAGCGGTTCGCCACCTTGCCAGTGATGTTAAGAATGGAAATCTTTCAGAAGACGACATCAGTGAAGAGGTTTTTTCCGGCTATCTGGATACGCAGGGAATTCCGGATCCCGACTTGTTGATCCGTACCAGCGGTGAGATGCGTATCAGTAATTTTTTGTTGTGGCAACTGGCTTATACGGAGCTCTATTTTTGTTCCTGCTTATGGCCTGATTTTACCGTGGTAGAGCTTAAAGAGGCTTTAGCGGATTTTGAATCCCGCATCCGTCGTTTTGGTGCGGTTGATCCAAACTGATTATTGAGGAGGGGTCCCATTAAACAACGTCTCATCACTGCTCTGATCGCATTGCCGGTCGTTTTATTATTAATATTTGCTTGCGATACGGTCTGGTTTACCTTGGCACTGTGTGGCGTGTGCGGCATTGCCCTGTGGGAATTTTACAGAATGGTTCTGGACGATAGCCGCTTTATTGAACAGGTGGTTGCTACCACGGGTGGTATCGTTTTTCTGGCTGTAAGCAGTTATTGGCCAAACCATGGCCAGCATGTCCTAGCTGTTTTTTTTATGGTCTTTTCGTTGATTTTCCTGGCCCGTTATCAGGACCTTTTCCGTGTTGTTCTGGAGTTGGGGCTGATCGTCGTCGGTTGGTTGTATATCCCTTTGCTGATAAGTTATTTTGCAGCATTGCATGATCTTGAACATGGTCATTTATGGGTCTTGCTGGTCTTGATGATGACCATGGTTTGTGATTCCTGTGCCTACTTTGTCGGTACGGCAGTAGGGCGTCATCGTTTGTATCCGCAGATCAGTCCAAAAAAAAGTATTGAAGGGGCCTTGGGTGGCTTTGTCGGCAGTATTTTGAGTGCTATGGTGGTTATTCCATGGCTTATTCCGGATACTTCGGTTGCCAGCGCTGTTGTTGTCGGTGCCGTTGTCGGTGTGTTTGGCCAACTTGGTGATCTGTTCGAATCCATGGTGAAACGTAGCGCAGAGGTTAAAGATTCCGGCACGTTGTTCCCCGGCCACGGTGGAATGCTCGATCGCCTTGATAGTCTGCTGTTCGCGTTCCCTTGTGTTTATTTTTGCCTTCTGTGGTGATAGAGAGTGCAAATGCAATGAAATCAATCAGTGTGCTTGGATCCACCGGCTCCATAGGCGTCAGCACTCTTGATGTGGTTGCAGAGTTCCCGGATAAATTTCGTGTTGTCGCCCTAAGTGCCGGGCGACAGATCGAATTGCTGGCCGATCAGATCCGTCGCTTTAAACCGGACGTTGTCTCGGTCGCTAATCCGGCTGACTGTCCACGTCTGCAGGCCCTTGTTCAGGATTGCTCCGTCGAAATCGTTAGCGGAATTGATGGTGTTGTCAGTTGTGCGACTCTCCCTCAAGCGCAGATGGTGGTTTCGGCTATTGTTGGAGCGGCCGGGCTGGTGCCAACCATGGCCGCTATTGAAGCGGGTAAGGATATCGCTCTGGCAAATAAGGAAACACTGGTCACTGCCGGAGCGTTGATTATGGATGCTGTGCAGCGCCACAAAGTTAACCTGCTGCCAGTGGACAGTGAGCATTCGGCGATCTACCAATCCCTTTCCGGGCACCAGTATGCAGATGTCCGGCGCCTTATTTTAACCGCATCAGGCGGTCCGTTTCGTGAATTCAGTCGTGATCAACTTGAGCATGTTACCCTTGAGCAAGCCCTGAATCATCCTAACTGGACGATGGGGGCCAAGATCACCATTGATTCCGCGACCATGATGAATAAAGGGCTGGAAGTTATTGAAGCCTATTGGTTATTCAATATTCCGGCAGAGCATATTGATGTTCATATTCATCCGCAAAGTATTGTGCATTCGATGGTTGAATATATTGATGGTTCCGTTGTTGCCCAGTTGGGAATTCCCGACATGAAAACCCCTATTGCTTATGCCTTGGCATGGCCTGATCGTTTGCCTTTGTCGCTACCGGCTTTAGATTTGTGTCAATGGGCTGATTTGAGCTTCAGTCGTCCGGATCTGGAACTATTTCCTTGTCTGAAGCTGGCTTATGAGGCTCTTGCCGAAGGCGGTTCGGCACCGATCGTGCTTAATGCGGCCAATGAGATCGCCGTAGAAGAGTTTTTGCAGCAGAACATTCAGTATTTGGATATTTCATCCGTGATTCGTCAGGTTCTTGACCAGTATCGCAATGAGTCGATTCACTCTATTGACGATGTGTTGCATTGTGATGATCGGGCGCGTTGTATCGCTCGAGAGCTGATCGCGCAGGGACGCTGACAGGAGGAACTATGATAACCGTTGTAGCTGGCATTTTGATGCTTGGCGTTCTGGTTTTTATTCATGAGCTTGGTCATTTTTGCGTGGCAAAACTCGCCGGCGTTAAGGTCCTCAAGTTCTCATTGGGGTTTGGGCCGCGCCTTGTCAGCCGAACTTGGGGCGAGACCGAGTACCTGATCAGTCTGATTCCGCTCGGTGGCTATGTGCAGATGCTTGGCGAAGGCGTGGGTGAAGAGGAGGAACCCCTTACTGAGGAGGAGAAAAAGCGCTCCTTTGCGGAAAAAGCGGTTTCGCGGCGCATGGCGATTGTCGCGGCCGGTCCGATCATGAACTTGCTTTTGCCTCTGATGTTGCTGCCTTTGGCCTATATGGTCGGTGTCAATGTGCCGACATTTCTCAATGACCCACCCTGTATCGGTTACGTTATCGAGTCCTCCGATGCCGCCAACGCCGGTTTTCATGCTGGGGACTGCATTGTGTCCGTCAATGACCAGATGGTGACGACTTGGACGCAAACGGACAAATCCCTGATCCCCTTGGTTGGGGCCCGGTTGCATTTCTCTGTCGATCGTCAGGGTCAAATCGTGGAGCTTGCCGTTCCGGCAGAGAACGGCAGTTTAGAAGGGTTACAGTCTCTCGGTTTAATGCCGATGCGGGATGCTGTGATTGGAACCGTTAATGCCGGTATGCCTGCTCAGAAAGCTGGACTTGAAGTTGGTGACCGTATTACCCGCATTGGTGATGAAGCCATCGACTCCTGGTATCAGCTGCATAATGTAATTCAGCAACTTGCCGGAGATGAAGCCCGGTTTGTTGTGCACCGTTCCGGCCGCCAACTCGAGTTTGATATTGCTCCGCAAAAAGCCGAGAGCAATGTCTGGCTTATCGGAATTACGCCGCAACAGATGATGGAACAGCGCAAATACGGTTTTTTCGAAGCACTGCAAATCGGGGTCCATCGTACTGGGGAGTTGATTGACCTGACGCTGGTTTTTCTCCGTAAGCTGGTTGCCGGACATGTTCCTGCGGATAACATCGGTGGTCCGATTATGGTGATGCAGATCGCCGGGCAAGCTGCACAGACTGATTTCAGTACAATTCTGACCGTGTTGTCGTTTTTGAGTATTCAGTTGGGGATTCTCAATCTGCTGCCGATACCGGTTCTGGATGGTGGCCATCTGTTTTTTAATCTCGTCGAGATTGTCTGGCGACGTCCGTTGTCGTTAAGAGCCCGAGAGGTGATGCAGCAGATTGGTTTGGGATTGTTGCTGATGTTGATGCTCCTGGCGTTTTATAATGATATTGTTCGACTGTTTTTACAGGGGAGTGGTTAATGGCGTTGCTCCTGTGCCTGGATAGCTCCACACCCTGTGGCAGTGTGGCTGTGTGTCAGGATGGTCGCGTTCTGGCTGAAATGACCTTGGATGTGTCGGGTAAAACGCATTCCGATTACCTGTTGCGTTACACCGATATTATTCTTGAAGAAGTCGGTGGGCAACTTGACCAGATTGAAGGGCTCGGTGTGGTTGCCGGGCCGGGGTCATTTACCGGCTTGCGTGTTGGTTTGGCAACGGTCCAGGGACTGGCCTTAGCACTGAAAAAGCCGATTTATCCGGTCTCTTCTCTGGAGGTTGTTGCTTTTTCCAACGGGCCTTCGACAATTCCGGTCATGTCAGTTATTGATGCCCGCAAAAAAGAGGTCTACGCCGCCTGCTATCGCTGGCTCGACGGATTGCCTCATCTTGTCGGCAGCGAGAGGGTTATTTCTCCTCAATCTCTTATCGAAGAATTATGTGAGAAAACACTGTTTGTTGGTAATGGCGTCGTTAGTTATTCTCACTGGTTCCTTGAGTGTGATCATGATAATGTGCAAGCGTGTCCTGATGTGAACCTGGTTCCTAAAGCCGGTGCCGTCGGATTGCTGATTCATCGTAAAGGTGGGGCAGCCCACAGTCTTGATCCTTTTCATCTTCATCCGGTTTATATCCGTCCCTCCGACGCGGAGTTGCAACACGCAACGACAGCGGTTTAACGCTGTTCGTTTCTGCGCGCCAGTCTGTTGACAAGGGCACAGCCATTGGTTAATGTAAACTACATGGTGGACGTATTGTGACCCTTTCTAGGAGGTGCTCTATGAATCTAGACCAGGAAGTGATCGGAGAACTTTTTGCCGGGGATCCCCGGTTCCGTAAACTGTATGAAGAACATCAAATTTTTGAAAAGCAGTTGCAACAGCTCGACAATATGACATTCCTCTCCGATGACCAGGAGATGGAACGAAAAAAAATCCAGAAAATGAAACTGGCTGGTAAAGATGAGATGGAGCAGATTATCAAAGCGAGTAACCCGTAGATCAAGTGATCTCGTGACCGAATAAATTCAAAAAGGGTTTGAGGGTATCTCAAGCCCTTTTTGTGCATCTTGGAGAAGTTTGTCAGTAGAAAACTTTTGTTTGTTAATAATGTATCGGGTCGTCGGATGGTCTGACGGCTCGTGTTTGACCCTATAAAAGGATAAGAGAAAAATCATGCCCGAGTATCGTTCCGCAAAATCCGTACAAGGAAGAAACATGGCTGGCGCTCGTGCCTTGTGGCAGGCGACAGGAGTGCAATCTGAAGATTTCGGCAAGCCGATCATTGCTGTGGTGAATTCCTTCACCCAGTTTGTACCCGGCCATGTCCATCTCAAAGATCTCGGGCAACTGGTGGTTAAGGAAATTGAAAAAAACGGTGGCATTGCCAAAGAGATGAACACCATGGCTATCTGTGATGGTATTGCTATGGGCCATAACGGCATGCTCTACAGCTTGCCGTCGCGTGAATTGATTGCCGATACCGTGGAATACATGGCGAATGCTCACTGTGTTGACGCCTTGGTGTGTATCTCCAACTGTGACAAGGTCACTCCGGGGATGTTGATGGCATCCATGCGCTTGAACATTCCGACGATCTTTGTCACCGGTGGTCCCATGGAAGCGGGACATGCTCGGGTCGGTGATAAAGATGTGGCCTTGGACCTTGTTGACGCCATGGTCGTTGCCGCAGATCCGACAAGAAGCGATGAAGATGTAGCTGCCTATGAGGGAAATTCGTGTCCGACCTGTGGCTCTTGTTCAGGAATGTTTACCGCCAATTCGATGAATTGTCTGACAGAGGCTCTGGGGATGAGTCTGCCTGGTAACGGCAGCCTGTTGGCTACCCATGCCTATCGTAAGGAGCTGTTTGTCGAAGCGGCTGAGCGGATTGTTGGTTTGGCAAAAGCTTGGTATGAGAACGACGATGCCCGAGTGTTGCCACGCTCTATTGCTACCAAGGAAGCTTTTGAGAACGCCATGCGCCTTGACATTGCCATGGGTGGATCCACGAATACCGTGCTTCACCTGTTAGGCGTCGCACGGGAAGCCGAGGTGGATTTCACGATGGAGGATATCAACCGTCTGTCCTTGAACACGCCCAACCTGTGTAAGGTGGCTCCCGCTGTTCAGCATTATCATATGGAAGATGTACACCGCGCCGGCGGTGTGCTCGGAATTCTTGCAGAATTGGATCGTGTCGGTCTGGTTCATCGTGATGTGGGCACTGTTCATTGCAACTCCATGGGGGAGGCGTTGGAGAAATGGGACCTGGCAACATCGGATGATTCTGCAACCAAGCGGCGTTATCTGGCCGCTCCGGGGCGTAAGCGCTGTCTGGAGCCCTTTGCCCAGGAAACGTTGTGGGAGTCGGCTGATCTTGATCGGGAAAAAGGGTGCATCCGCTCCATCGATCATGCCTACAGTGCTGATGGCGGTCTGGCTGTTCTTTACGGCAATCTGGCCCCGGAAGGCTGCATTGTCAAGACCGCCGGTGTTGATGATTCCAATCTGACTTTTGCCGGTCCGGCCTGTATTTTTGAAAGCCAGGAAGAGGCGATTGAAGGTATTCTTGGCGACAAGGTCAAGGCTGGTGATGTCGTGATCATCCGTTACGAAGGGCCTAAAGGCGGACCGGGGATGCAGGAAATGCTCTATCCGACCAGTTACCTGAAATCCAAAGGCTTGGGTAAAGCTTGTGCCCTGGTGACCGATGGGCGTTTCTCCGGTGGTACCTCCGGGTTATCCATTGGCCATGTGTCACCCGAGTCCGCAGAAGGTGGACCCATGGGGCTGATCGAAAACGGTGACCAGATTACCATTGATATTCCTAAGCGGGTCATCCGTGCAGAAGTGAGTGATGATGTGCTCAATCAACGTCGTCAGTCCATGGAAGCGCTTGGAGAGAAGGCCTGGCAACCCAAAGCACGTCAGCGCGAAGTGAGTCGGGCGCTGCAGAATTATGCGGCAACGACAACCAGTGCGGCCCGCGGTGCAGTGCGTGATCTGGAACAATTGAAAAAATAACGACATGATGCATATTGCAAAAATGACAGGGCGATTTTGAATTGGCGTAAGCCACAGGAGGAGGATACACAGTGAAAAAAACAGGATCTCAAATATTGTTGGAGTGTCTGCGCCTTGAGGGCGTTGATACAGTTTTTGGCTATCCGGGTGGAACGGTTATCAATATCTATGACGACCTGATGGATTCGCCGATCAAGCACATTCTCAATCGTCATGAGCAGGCTGCTGTTCATGCGGCTGATGCGTATGCGCGTGTGACTGGAAACGTTGGTGTGGCGATTGCTACCAGCGGGCCCGGTGCAACCAACACCATTACCGGCATTGCAACCGCTTACATGGATTCGATTCCCATGGTGATCATCTCAGGCCAGGTTCCGACGCCGCTGATTGGTAATGACGCTTTTCAGGAAGCCGACATGATCGGTATCACCCGTCCAATTACCAAGCATAATTATCTGGTGCGTGATGTCAAAGATCTTGCCCGGATTGTCAAGCAAGCCTTTTACATTGCCCGTACCGGTCGCCCCGGTCCGGTTCTGATTGATCTGCCTAAGGATGTCCAGGTTGATTCAACAACATTTTCTTATCCGGAGAGTGTTGAGCTGCGTGGCTATAAACCTACAGTGAACGCTAATCCCCGCCAGTTGGAAAAAGCAACAAAAATGATTCTAGCGGCCCGTAAGCCGGTCATTTACGTTGGTGGTGGCGCGACGCTATCCGATGTCTCTGAAGATCTTTTGAAGTTTGCTGAAACGATTCAGGCTCCGGTTACAACCACCTTGATGGGGATGGCCAGCTTCCCGAAAACGCATCCGTTGTCTGTGGGGATGCTCGGTATGCACGGCACCTTCTACGCCAATATGGCGGTGACCAATTCCGATCTGCTGATCGCTCTGGGTGCCCGTTTTGATGACCGGGTTACTGGGAAAATTGCCACCTTTGCGCCTCATGCGAAGATCATCCATGTGGATGTTGATCCGACCTCAATCAAGAAAAACGTCCGTGTCGACTTGCCGGTTGTCGGTATGCTGGATGATGTTCTGCCGCGCCTTACGGAAAAAGTACAGCGTGACCAGGATGAGCTTAAAGAAACCATCGAAGCGACGGATGCCTGGAGGGCACAGGTTGATGAGTGGAAAGAGCAGCATCCTATGTCGTACAAGCAGACAAAGTCGACCATCAAACCGCAGTATGTTATCGAAAAGTTGCGTGAATTGACGGACGACGATGCCATTATCACCACGGAAGTTGGTCAGCACCAGATGTGGACTGCCCAGTTCTTTGATTTTTCACAGCCGCGCACCTTTGTTACCTCTGGCGGCTTGGGTACTATGGGCTTTGGCTTGCCGGCCGCGCTCGGAGCGCAGGCCGCATTCCCGGAGCGTCAGGTTATTGATATCTCCGGTGATGGTTCGTTTCAGATGAATTCTCAGGAGCTGGCCACGTTGGTTCAGTATCGTCTGCCGGTCAAGATTGTGATTCTTAATAACAATTTCCTTGGTATGGTACGTCAATGGCAGCAGTTGTTTTTTGATAAACGCTACAGCCAGACGTGCATGGAGCTGCCCATTGACTTTATCAAGCTGGCTGAAGCCTATGGTGCAACCGGCCTGCGTGCCACCAAGGTGGAAGAGGTTGGTGATGTGATTAAAAAGGCTCTGGAAACGCCGGGTCCGGTCATCATGGAGTTCAAAGTGTCTCGTGAGGAGAACGTACTGCCCATGGTTCCTGCCGGTGCCGGGTTGAATGAGATGGTTCTGGCCTCCTGATGGCGTTTGAGTCGATTGAGTTGATATCCATTCTTGATTGCTGCGGACTGAAACGAAGAACCGTAGCCAGGGAGATTGCTGCATGAAGCACACAATATCCGTTTTAGTTGAAAATGAGTTTGGCGTTTTACCGCGTGTTGCCGGATTGTTCTCCGGACGCGGATTTAATATTGACAGTTTGTCCGTCGCCCCGACCATTGATGAGAGTATTTCGCGCATGACCATTGTAACCAGTGGTGATGAGCGGATTCTTGAGCAGGTGACCAAGCAGCTCAATAAGCTGATTGATGTTATCAAGGTCATTGATTTTACCGACCAGGATTTTGTCGAGCGTGAAATGTTGCTGGTTAAAGTGACGGCAGAAGCAGAAACGCGTGCTGAAGTGTTGCGTATTGCCGATATTTTTCGCGCCAATGTTGTGGATGTGACCCCAAGGTCTTATTCTCTTGAAGCGACAGGGACACCTCAAAAAATCAATGCGCTCATCGAACTGTTGCGTCCTTTGGGGCTGAAAGAACTGGTCCGTTCTGGCCCGGTTGTTTTGGGGCGCGGCGCAAAAGGGTGGAAAAGCGCTGAGTAAGGTGGTCATCCATCGTGCCAATATGTGAACACGGTTTTGTTTAAAGCGCTTTTATGGTATATGAAACAGGTTCGTCTGTTAGTGTACCTGAAAGCAGGTTTTGTGCACTGAGTCAGAGTTGAATTTGTAGACGGGGGCGATTTTTCGCCCCCGATTTTATGTAAGGTGAGATGATGCGCAATCAAAATCAGCCGATCGCTGTTGAAGGCTATCCGTTTGTGGGCTTATTTGCCTTTGTAACCCTTGTTGTGGCTCTGCTTGACTGGAGTTTGATTACGGTTTTGTGTCTTGCG
Source organism: Desulfuromonas acetoxidans DSM 684 (assembly GCF_000167355.1). Classification (NCBI taxonomy): domain Bacteria; kingdom Pseudomonadati; phylum Thermodesulfobacteriota; class Desulfuromonadia; order Desulfuromonadales; family Desulfuromonadaceae; genus Desulfuromonas; species Desulfuromonas acetoxidans. Next base: position 9,848 of record NZ_AAEW02000003.1, on the reverse strand, counting down.
GTCACGTTGTTCTCTGTTTATTTCTTTCGTAATCCAGACCGCACCGTACCACAGGGTGAAGGTCTTGTTGTGGCACCGGCGGACGGCAAAGTGGTGTTTGCCGATATTGTCCGCGAAGAACGTTATTGTAAAGACGAAGTTCTTAAAATCAGTATTTTCATGTCGCTGTTAGATGTTCATGTCAACCGCGTGCCGTGTTCCGGCAAGGTTGTTGATCAATTTTACAATAAAGGACAGTTCTTCAACGCGTCACTGGACAAGGCAAGCCTGGAAAATGAGCAAGCAGGCATGCTGGTGGAAACAACGTCAGGGCGTAAAGTCGTTGTCGTTCAAATTGCAGGCTTGATTGCCCGCAGGATTGTGACCTATCCTGTGATTGGCGATGTACTTGAGTGTGGCCAGCGTTTTGGTTTGATCCGGTTTGGATCACGACTGGATGTTTATTTACCCAAAGATACCGTAAGCGAGCTTCGAATTGGCGACGTTTGTGTTGGTGGCGAAACCGTAATAGGACAATTACAATGAAAAAATCGTTCAGCGACCGGCGGGAAAATGTGCGCCGTGGCGTGTATATCCTGCCCAATCTGGTAACCACTGGAAGCTTGTTTGCCGGTTTTTACGGCATTGTTGCCAGTATGAACCACAAATACGATGTGGCAGCCTGGTTCATTCTGGTCTCCGCAGTTTTTGATACCTTGGATGGCAAAATAGCCCGTTTGACCAATACCACCAGTCAGTTTGGTGTTGAATACGATTCGTTGTCGGATCTGGTCGCCTTCGGCGTTGCTCCCGGTGTTTTAATGTACACTTGGGCATTGCAGCCGTTCGGAAAACTCGGCTGGCTGGCTGCATTCCTCTACGTGGTTTGCGGTGCCTTGCGGCTGGCGCGGTTCAATGTTCAAGCCAGCACGGTCGAGTCGAAAAATTTCATCGGTTTGCCCATTCCGGCGGCGGCCAGTATGGTTGCGGCCTGTGTATTGCTGTTCTACCATCTTGGTGGTACCGGAACCATCCGTATGGTTTCTGTTCTTGTGCTGATTTATGGTTTGGCTGTTCTTATGGTCAGTAATGTGCCGTATTACTCTTTTAAAGACCCGGAACTGTATAAACGGCGGCCGTTCGGTATCTTGGTTCTGGCCATTGTGCTGATTATTGTCATCGTGGCGCAACCTGCTGTAATGTTCTTTATTATTTTCCTCACCTATACCATGTTCAGCCCGGTTCTTGCTTTGATGGGTTATTTGCGACGCCGTCGGGAAAAGAAAGTTTCACAGGGCTAAACTTAATCTTACCGGGTTGAAAAACGACACGCGGAAAAAAAATTCCGCTAAGTTTGTTTGACTTGGGTTGTTCAGGTATGATTTAGTTCAAGTATTAGTCAAAGGCGTTGAAGAGGAGTAGTAACTCCTATTCCTGTCTCAGAGAGCTGGCGGTTGCTGAAAGCCAGTACAGGATAAGGGTGAACTCGCCTTGGAGCCGTTGCGATGAAGCAAACAGTCTAGTCGTGATCGTGAGCCTGCGTAAAGGGTTTAACTAAGGGTCCTGAGGATCGGACCGAAACAGGGTGGTACCGCGTAAGCTACAGGCTTTCGCCCCTGAAGTTATTCAGGGGGGGAAGCCTTTTTTGTTTTTAACTCCAGTCAGTCGATGTTGTGGTCCAGATATGGGCTTTGTGAAGCGTCTGCTAAATTTTACAGGAAAGGGGGTGGTTGTGTGGAATCCGACCTAGGTGAGCTAGTCAGGTCTCTTTGTTTTGTTACACTGTACCCTTATTCTACGCAGGCCCCTGTTCGTTATAGCCGGGGCGTTATGTCAGGAGGACAATATGTCTGAACCCAAGAAGATTTTGATTTTTGATACCACGTTACGTGATGGTGAGCAGTCTCCCGGTGCCAGTATGACCATTGAGGAGAAGCTGCGTATCGCTCATCAGCTTGAAAAAATGAATGTTGATGTTATGGAAGCCGGTTTCCCCATCGCCTCGGAAGGTGATTTTGAGGCGGTCAAAAAGATTGCCCAGACCATCAAGGGACCGCAGATTGCTGGCCTGTCGCGAGCCAACGACAAGGATATTGACCGCGCTTGGGAAGCTTTGAAATATGCCGGTGATCGTGGCCGTATTCATACGTTTATCGCGACCAGCGATATTCATATGAAACATAAGCTGAAAATGACCGAGGATGAGGTGGTTGAAACGGCGGTTAAGGCCGTTAAGCGTGCTGCCGGCTATACGCCTAATGTTGAATTTTCCGCCGAAGATGCGGTTCGTACCCGGTTGCCATTTCTGGCACGGATTGTCGAGGCGGTGATTGATGCCGGTGCCACTACCGTGAACATCCCCGATACAGTCGGCTACACCATGCCCAATGAATACTATGACATTATCCGCTATCTGAAGGAGAATGTGCCGAATATTGAAAGGGCGGTGATCTCAGTTCACTGCCATAATGATCTCGGTTTGTCTGTCGCTAACTCTCTGGCCGCTATCCGCGCCGGGGCGGGGCAGGTGGAGTGTACTGTGAACGGAATTGGCGAGCGGGCCGGTAACTGTTCTTTAGAGGAAGTGGTGATGGGGCTTAAGACACGTCAGGATATCATGCCCTATAAGACCGATGTGGTTACCGAACACATCTATGCCACCAGCCGTTTGCTGACGACTATTACCGGGATCGTTGTGCAACCGAATAAGGCGATTGTCGGTGCTAACGCATTTGCCCATGAAGCTGGAATTCACCAGCATGGTGTGCTGATGGAGAAATCGACGTATGAGATCATGACGCCGGAATCCATCGGTCTCAATCAAAATAAGTTGGTTCTCGGCAAGCACTCCGGTCGCCACGCATTTATTCAGCGTTTGGAAAGCCTTGGCTACGATCTGTCCAAAGAGGATATTGAGAAAGCTTTTGTCCGCTTCAAGGCGTTGGCTGATGTGAAAAAAGAGATCTTTGATGAAGACCTTGATGCGATTGTTGCCGATGAGATTATCCGCGTTCCCGAGCGTTACAAGTTGTTGCAGATGAATGTGTCATCTGGTTCCTTTGCCGCACCGACGGCAACGGTTCAAATGGAAGTGGATGGTGAAATATGCAAGACGGCTGTGATTGGTGACGGTCCGGTTGACGCAACCTTCAAAGCGATCAAAGATCTCTCCGGCTGTGATGTGCGGCTGTTGCATTTTTCAGTGGGCGCTATTACCGGCGGTACAGATGCTCAGGGCGAGTGTACAGTGCGTTTGGAAGAGCAAGGTCGTGAGCAATTAGGACAGGGGGCTCACCCTGATATTATTGTTGCGGCTGCCAAGGCTTATATCAACGCTCTGAACAAGATTGCTTCGTTGCAAAAACGCACACCGGTAGATCTGTAGAATCGGTGTAAAAATACAGGCTGGCATCACGGGGCGCTGTTCAGGCGTCCCGTTTTGCTGTATGGTGTGCGTTGCTGTTTACGCTGTTATAGGGATTTGTCGGCAGACTGTTTTGTGCTGACACGATTGATCGTGTAAAAGATAGAGTGAAGGAGAGATTATGGGAAAGACGATTGCAGAAAAAATCTTTGCGAGCCATCTGCGTGATGAGCCGTTTTCCGGAACAAAAGTTCTGGATCTGGACCGTGTGTTGTGTCATGAGATCACTACCCCGATCGCTATAGCAGATCTGGAATGGCGCGGTAAGGATCGGGTTTTTGACAAGGAAAAAATCAAGGCGGTGATCGATCATGTCACTCCGTCCAAAGATACCAAAACAGCCATTCAGGCGAAGATGCTGCGCGATTGGGCGCGTCGTCATGAAATCACCGACTTTTTTGATGTCGGCCACAACGGTGTTTGCCATGCCCTGTTTCCTGAAAAAGGGTTCATCCGTCCCGGCTTTACCGCCATCATGGGCGATAGCCACACCTGTACCCATGGGGCGTTCGGTGCGTTTGCCGCTGGTGTTGGTACCACTGACCTGGAAGTGGGGATTCTCAAGGGTGTTTGTGCGTTTCGTGAGCCTGCGACCATTCGCGTGAATCTCAATGGCGCCTTGTCTGATGGCGTTTTTGCCAAGGATGTTATTCTCTACGTGATCGGCCAGTTGGGCGTCAATGGCGCCACTGACCGGGTGATTGAGTTTGCCGGACCCGTGGTGGATGCCATGAGTATGGAGTCACGCATGACTCTGTGTAATATGGCGATTGAGGCCGGGGGCACCTGTGGTATCTGTATGCCGGATGAGGTGACCGTGGATTATCTGTGGCCGTTTATCCAGGATGAGTATGCTGATAAAGCTGCGGCGGCTGCGGACTTCAAAAAATGGCATTCTGATGCGGATGCCAGTTATGATCAGGTGCTGGATTTCAATATCTCGACCCTTGAGCCCCATGTGACCTATGGCTACAAGCCTGACTGTGTGAAACCGGTGTCTGAAATGGCAGGCGCTCCTGTTGATCAGATCTATATCGGCACCTGTACCAATGGCCGTATTGAAGATTTGCGCGAGGCGGCAGCGATTTTAAAGGGCCGGCGAATTGCGGATACTGTCCGTGGCATTGTTTCTCCGGCAACGCCGAAGATTTTCCGTGATGCTTTGGCTGAAGGGATTATCCAAATTTTTATGGATGCCGGCTTCTGTGTCACCAATCCAACCTGCGGTGCCTGTCTCGGGATGAGTAACGGCGTATTGGCTGAAGGGGAGGTCTGTGCTTCTACCAGTAACCGTAACTTCAATGGCCGCATGGGCAAGGGCGGTATGGTCCATCTGATGAGTCCGGCAACAGCTGCAGCAACGGCTATTACCGGTAAAATCACCGATGCACGGACATTGAAATAGACGAACGAAAGGAAAGCGCAGTTATGGAAAAAATCTTTAAAGGTCCGGCGATCTTTCTCGATCGTTCTGATATTAATACCGACGAAATTATTCCGGCCAAGTATCTGACCGAAGTCACTAAGGATGCCTTGAAGCCGTATATGCTTGAGGATCTCAAGTTGGATGGTTTTGATCCGAAGGGTGAAGCGCTGAAAAATGCACGTGTTGTGGTTTCACGGCAAAACTTTGGTTGTGGTTCATCTCGTGAGCATGCGCCCTGGGTGTTCGAGGTCAATGATGTTCATACGATCATAGCTGAAGGTTATGCGCGTATCTTCCGTCAAAATATGTTTAACGGTGGTATGCTGGCCATTGAATTGCCTAAGTCGGATATTGATCTGTTGTTTGAGCTGGCCAAGTCAGGTCAGGTGACGATTGACGTTGATGTTGACGGTCAGAAAATTAAGGCATGTAGTGCCGGTCAGGAGAAGATGTTTAATTTTGAAATCTCTGAATTTGACAAAGCTCTGGTTAAGGCCGGTGGCTGGGTTGAATTTGCTGACGAACGCTATTAATTCAACGAGTGGGCATTTCTGAGATTATTCAGCTGTGTCCAGCCGAACTGTTTGTTGAAAAGGGCTGGAGTTCTCCAGCCCTTTTTTATGTAAGGCTATGTGTCTCGTTTGGCTCATTATGTGTGACGTTTGTGGCACATGTAGGTGCGTTTTGAGCTGATTAATGACAAAACTGTTTGACAATTATTTGAGCCGATTTCTATAGTAATGACACTTTTATGACGGTACCGGACGCATTGAATCGGCAGGCTGTGCTCGCATGGCTTAAGCAATGGTGCCTCAAATGAAAGGTGAGGAGGAGAGACAACTATGGCAACGCAAACATTTAAGGTAGCGGTTCTTCCCGGTGACGGTATTGGTCCCGAGGTGATGGCTGAGGCAATCAAGGTTCTTGATGCCATTGAGAAAAAATACGATGTGTCTTTTGACAAGACCATGGCCAATGTCGGCGGTGCCGGTATTGATAATGATGGCAAGGCTCTGCCCGAAAAAACTGTGGAAACCTGTCGGCAGTCCGATGCCATCCTGTTTGGCAGCGTTGGTGGCCCGAAGTGGGAAACCCTGCCTCCGGATGAGCAACCAGAACGCGGCGCACTGTTGCCGTTGCGTAAGATTTTCGGTCTGTTTTGCAATCTTCGTCCGGCGATCATCTTCCCAGCATTGACCGGCAGCTCTTCTTTGAAGGAAGAAGTGATCGAAGGTGGTTTTAATATCCTGGTTGTGCGTGAGCTGACCGGCGGCATTTACTTCTCTGAACCCAAGGGGGTTGAAACGGTTGATGGCGTCAAGCGTGGTTTTGACACCATGATGTACACCGAGCCGGAGATTGAGCGGATCACGCGTGTAGCTTTTGATGTGGCGCGTAAGCGTGGCAGTAAAGTGTGCAGCATTGACAAGGCGAACGTCCTGTCAACATCTGTTGTCTGGCGTGAAGTGGTGGAGCGTGTCGCCAAAGATTACCCTGATGTTGAGCTGTCACATATGTATGTTGATAATGCGGCCATGCAGCTGGTGCGCTGGCCAAAGCAATTTGATGTCATGTTGTGCGGGAATATGTTTGGCGATATCATTTCCGATGAAGCTGCCATGTTGACCGGTTCTCTGGGGATGTTACCGTCCGCTTCGCTGGCGGAAGGTTCCTTCGGTATGTATGAGCCGTCAGGCGGCAGTGCTCCGGATATCGCAGGTCAGGGGATTGCGAACCCCATTGCTCAAATTTTGTCTGCATCGATGATGCTGCGCTACTCGTTCTCCATGGGCGATGCAGCGGATGCTATTGATAAAGCCGTAGAAACGGTGCTTAATCAGGGCTACCGTACTGGTGATATCTACCAGGGGACCAGTGATGAAAAGAAATTAAACACCTGCGAGATGGGTGATGCCATTGTTGCGGCGCTTTAGCGCTGCAATATTTTAAAACAACGATGTTTTTTCAGTAAAGGAACAAAAGGATGAAAGTCGGATTTATCGGTTGGCGCGGTATGGTTGGTTCTGTGCTTCTGCAGCGTATGCAGGAGGAAAATGATTTCAACGGGATTGAGCCGGTCTTTTTCTCCACCTCGCAGGTGGGGCAAGATGCTCCTATGGGGGCGGGAACGCTCAAGGATGCCACCGATATTGCCGAGCTTAAAACCTTGGATGCCGTTGTGACCTGCCAAGGGGGCGATTACACCAAGGCTGTGCACGGCCCTCTGCGTGAAGCCGGCTGGCAGGGCTATTGGATTGATGCGGCCAGCTCATTGCGCATGGTTGATGATGCTGTCATCGTCCTTGATCCGGTGAACCGTCAGGTGATTGATAAAGCATTGGCTGCTGGTCAGAAGGACTTTATTGGCGGTAATTGCACCGTTAGCCTGATGCTGATGGCTATCGGAGGGCTGTTCCGTGCCGGTTTGGTCGAATGGGTGTCTTCCATGACCTATCAGGCGGCATCCGGTGCCGGTGCGCCCAATATGCGCGAATTGCTTGGACAGATGGGTGTGCTGGAAGATTCTGTCGCCGACTTACTGGCTGATCCTTCTTCAGCAATCCTTGATATTGACAAAAAAGTGACCGAGATGCTGCGCAGTGATCAATTGCCGACTTCGGAATTTGGCCATGCTTTGGCTGGCAGTGTGTTGCCGTGGATTGATCGTGAAGTGGAAGATGGTCAAAGTCGTGAAGAGTGGAAGGGCTATGCGGAAACCAATAAGATCCTGGCTGCTGAAAGTCCAATCCCCATCGATGGGATTTGTGTGCGTATTGGAGCCATGCGTTGTCACAGCCAAGCGTTGACGATTAAGCTGAATAAGGATCTCCCCATCGAGGAGATTGAGAGGCTGATCGCCAATGATAATGACTGGGTGCAATTGGTTCCCAACTTCAAAGAGCAGACGTTACAACAACTGACTCCTGCAGCCGTTTCCGGTACCTTGACCGTTCCGGTTGGCCGGGTGCGTAAAATGAAGATGGGGCCGCAGTACCTTTCTGCATTTACCTGCGGTGATCAACTTCTGTGGGGGGCGGCTGAGCCTCTGCGCCGCATGTTGCAAATCTTGCTGGAAAAATAAAAAATCGCTCAAAGCGATTACGTTTGTGACACAATGACATGGTTCGTCTGCACTGATGTGGGCGGGCCATGTTGTTTTTTCAGGAGTGCGTCATGATCCCTTTAACGATTGCTGTAGTTGGAGCGACAGGAGCTGTTGGTCGCCAGTTGATTGAGGTGTTGGAAGAACGGGAATTCCCAGTGCGGAATTTGCGCTTGTATGCCTCGGAAAACTCTGTCGGTGATTTCATCGACTTTTGTGATGAGCCGGTCGCGGTTCAGGCTCTTGACAAGGATTCCTTTATTGATGTTGATGTGGCTTTTTTCTGTGCTACGCAAAGTGTTTCGGAAGAATTCCTGCCGCGTGCCAAGCAGGCCGGTGCATTATGTGTTGATGCAACTGCACCGTGGATAGCGCGAGAGGCGGCAACTCTGGTGGTTCCGGAGATCAATGGTGCTAGTCTGGACCGCGCCAAGCATCGTGTCTTATCCAATCCTGCCAGTGTAACAACGATGTTGGCTTTGCCTTTGGCGCAACTGGCGTCTTGTGTGGCGCTGAAAAAAGTGGTCATTACCACCTTTGAATCGGTTTCAGGTTGTGGCATCAAAGGGGTGGACGACCTGCGCAAACAGTGCGGTGAGTTGCTTAACGGCCGTCCGGCAAAGAAAGGTTGTTTTCCCCACCAAATGGCGTTCAATTGCGTGCCGCAGGTTGGGACGTTTGGTGAAGGGCGAGAAACGGATCATGAACAGCGGGTGCAGATGGAACTCCTTCACTTGCTGGGAAATGACAGGCTTGAGGTTGCTTTAACCGCGATGCGCGTGCCGGTTTTTTACGGTGATTGTGCGAGTCTTTATGTTGAATTTGACCAATCTGTAGACGTGAATTGTCTTGAGCAGGCCCTCACCGATGCGCCAGGGATTGAGTTGCTGGATGATGCGTCGCAGGGAGAATATCCCATGCCGATTGATTCAGCGGGGGTGGATGATGTTCAGGTTGGTCGCTTGCGGCCAGCCAATGATGCGTCCACGGCCTTTCAGGTGTTTGTCGCTATGGACAATTTACGTAAGGGGACGGCTGTCAATATGGTTCAGATGGTTGAGCAGGCGTGGAGAAATTAAGTAGCTATGCCGCGCTTGTGTCTCACTGTTGAATACGACGGCACCTCCTATGGGGGCTGGCAAGTGCAGCCCAATGCTCAGACGGTGCAGGAACAGATTGAATCGGCTCTTGCACAGGTGATCGGCGCTTCAGTTCGGGTGTATTCATCCGGACGGACGGATGCAGGAGTTCACGCAATTGACATGAAGGCTCATTTCGATGTCGAGACCCTGCTGCCTTTGTCCGCTTACCGCGAAGGGGTCAACCGTTTTTTGCCGCAGGATATCGTGGTTCGTCAGGTCTGTCGGGTTGCCGATGATTTTCATGCCCGCTTTGATGCACAGGGCAAATGGTACCGTTATCGGCTCTATCGGGGACGGATTCGATCGCCTTTGCACCGTTTAACCAGTTGGCATGTTGCTGGTGGCCTGGATGTTGAGGCGATGACACAGGCTGCGGATGCTCTTGTCGGCACACATGATTTTGCCGCGTTTCAAGCGTCAGGCTGTGCTGCAGCAACAACACAGCGAACCCTGTTTGAGGTGTTGCTTATTGACGAGGGCGATGAGTTGATCATTGATGTGCGTGGCAGTGGTTTTTTAAAGAACATGGTGCGCATCATTGTCGGCAGTTTGGTCGAGGTGGGACGAGCTAAGTTAACTGCTGGTCAACTTGCCGAAATCCTAGCCTCGGGGCAGCGCTGTCGGGCCGGTTTGACTGCGCCTGCACAGGGCTTGTGTCTGATGCAGGTCTGGTATGAAAAAAATATTGAAATCACTTGACGAACATCCTTGAATCGGCTATGTTTCGTGCTTCTGTGAGCCCCGTACAGTACGCAGATTTTAATAGATGAGAGG